>NZ_NPDG01000078.1:0-27287 GCF_002272225.1 Bacillus sp. 7894-2 | reverse complement strand
CCGCTTTTCTTATGGGATATAGGTAATAGCCTGCTTGCCCATCTGCACCCATGCTTTTTCAAAATCATTTATGGGTGCTTTTTTATTTTTCTCACCTGTGAGCGGGTCGTTGAAGTACATGAATTCCTGATCGTAGCCTGTTAGCAGGACAGAATGCTCTTTATAGGTGATCTGAATTTTTCCGCTCGGAGTATGCCAGGTCTGAAAAAGGTCATCAGAAAGCTGTTTATAGGCTGTGTTGATAATGATCCATACAGGTCTGCCATCTGACAAATGAATCTTTAAGTCTTCAAAATCGGATCCGGTAAGGTCTTCAATGGAGCCGGGCATGTACTTTTCCGCAAGCTCTTGTATGGGTTTATGATAAACACCAAGCCCGGGATTATCAAAGGAATACATATCGCCTATGAAGCCTTCATTCGGATGTCCGAAATAGATTTTTCCGTCTTCTACACGGTAAGGCTCAGGATTTTTCTTTATTTCTTTAGCCAATGTCAGTTTATCTGCCTGGATCCCCGCGTGATAGAGGAGCATGGATAAGCTCGTGACTTCGCATCCTCTGGGGAGCTCTGGGAACTGATTGATTGCGGGCGCATCTATAATTATTTTTTCCTTGATCTTAATAACTGACGTGCTGTTTCCAAGGAAAACAGTTGCTTTTTCAGCTGGTTCAGACAGCCATGATTTTATTGTGTTCACGGCTGATGGAGGACTGCTTCCTGCAAGGTTGGCATAAACAAATGCTGCAGAAACAAGGATGAAGACAAGTAAAAACATGGGTGCTGTTTTTACTATGGTTTTTCTGAATATCACTATTAATAATATGAATAGAACAATTGCCCCGATATAAATCTTCAATTCCTTCACCCGCCAATAACTGTTGCCTTATATTTAATATCGGCCTATTTCCCATTCTATTAAGGCTGGAGAGTTATTTTGGGTTTTTCTGCAAAGACTTATAGTATTGGCCTTTTTCAGCGTATTCCCTGCTGATCCGTTCCATATCTGTTATATCTTCCGGTGTCAGTTCACGGATCACTTTTGCAGGCCTGCCGAATGCTAGTGTATTGGGCGGAATTTTCTTTCCCTGCGGAACTAGGCTGCCTGCCCCAATAAATGCTCCCTCCCCGATTTCTGCCTGATCTAAGACAATCGAGCCCATCCCAATTAGAGCTTTCTTGCGGATAATACAGCTATGAAGGATTACCTGATGGCCTACTGTTACTTCGTCTTCCAATATCAGCGGGTTATTCGGGCTCTGATGCAGGACGGAATTATCCTGGATATTGACCTTCCTGCCGATGATAGTTGGTGCTACATCCCCGCGTATGACGGAGTTGAACCAGACACTGGAATCCTCCCCAATTTCAACATCTCCGGTAATGGTAGTGAAATCTGCAATAAATGCGGATTCTGCAATTTTAGGTTCTTTATCTTTATATGGATAGATCATGTGAAAAACACTCCTGTATTTAGTTGGATTATTTTGATTTTATCATATGAGGCTGGATAAACGTTATTTTGGTAAAAGAGTTTTTTAAGGGGCAGATTCATGAACAATTTTTGCATCTAGGCTATAATATATTTACATAAGATCGTACGTAAAAAGCTGGGAGGATTGACTATGTGGAAGTGGGAAACTGAAGGAGAGGCAAAAGGCGTTATTGTCATGGTTCATGGGGCAATGGAGCATCACCGCCGTTATGGCTGGCTGATTGAAATGTGGCGCTTGGCCGGTTTCCATGTCATTATGGGAGATCTTCCCGGCCAGGGAATGACTACAAGATCCAGAAGGGGCCATATTGATTCCTTTGATGAATATATCATTGAAGTTAAAGATTGGGTACAGGCTGCCTGTGAATTTGAATTGCCGGTTTTTCTTTTGGGACACAGCATGGGCGGCCTGATTGCCATCCGTCTGCTGCAGGAAGAAAGAATGAATCTCGCTGGAGTGATTTTATCATCCCCTTGTTTAGGTTTAGTTCAGCAGCCTTCGAAATTACTGAACTTTTTATCGCTTGGACTCAATTCAGTGATGCCCGGCCTGAAAATGGATGCAGGTTTGTCAGTGGACATGGCGACGCGTAATCAGGATGTCCTTGATGCTGATTTAAATGATTCACTGTATGTGACAAAGGTTTCGGTCAGATGGTACAGGGAACTTGTTTATGCCATGAAGCTGGCCTTTGAGAATCTTGATAATATCCAGGATGTACCCCTTCTCGTAGTTCAGGGCGGCGTTGATAAAATCGTGAATAAAACAACTGTCAGAGAATGGTTTAACCTTGCGCCTTTCTCAGAAAAAAGGTTCAAAGAATGGCCAAAGTGCTACCATGAAGTCTTCAATGAACCTGAACGTGAAGAGGTATTTGAATATGCGAAGGATTTCGTGAACAGCCAATTAAAGGCGCTGGGTTATGTGGTTTAATGATTTCCTTAAAATATTCACAGACCTGATCAAAAGGAGGTATTGCTGTCATGAGTGTCCCTTCCATGCCAATTAGCTTGATGTCACATGTCTACCGGAAGGTTCTGCCTGCTGTCCATAAGGAGCTTGCATACTGGAGGAGCCGGGCGGAAGCAATTCCCGATCCGGAGTTAAGAAAGCAGGCTCTTGCCAGCATTGAACATAAAACCTTCCACTGTGAAGGCGGAGCTATTATGTCATTGATGGCAATGGGAAAATATGAACAAGCGATTAAGTTCATTGTCGCATATCAGACAATCAGTGATTATTTGGACAATCTTTGCGACCGGAGCACCTCGCTTGATCCCGGAGATTTTGCCGCACTTCATGAGTCAATGGAGGATGCACTGGATATTGACGCAGCAGGAAAAAATTATTACCGGCTGAGAAGTGAGCAGGATGATGGAAATTATCTTGCAGATTTAGCAGCTTCCTGCAGGGAAGTGCTGTCGAGTCTCGAGCAATACCCCCATATAAAAAGACATCTGCTCGAATTATGCCGTTACTATTGTGATCTGCAAATACATAAGCATGTCGCGGTCGAAGAACGAGTACCCCGGCTGCAAAACTGGTTCGGCCAATATCGTTCAGATATACCTGAGATGGAATGGTATGAGTTTTCTGCCTGCTCGGGTTCGACACTTGGGATTTTCTGCCTTGTTTCCTACGCACTGAGAGATGATTTTAAAGCAGAGGATGCGGTAAATATAAGAAATGGATATTTTCCTTACATCCAGGGCCTTCACATTCTGCTTGATTATCTGATTGATCAGGAAGAGGACAAAGCCGGGGGAGACTTGAATTTCTGCTTTTATTATGAAAACGAAGAGAGATTGTTTTCGAGATTGAAGCACTTTGTTGCAGAGGCAGACAAGCATACGGAAAAGCTGCCTCATAAGCATTTCCATAAACTGATTAATCGCGGCCTGCTGGGGGTCTATCTATCTGATGATAAGGTCCGGAAGCAGCGGAATGTCAGAAGATTAGCCAAAAGCATGATCAGGACAGGCGGAATGGTGAGCTATTTCTTTTATGTGAATGGAAGGGCTTACCGGACAGTACAGAAGATGCTGCCTTCCGGATTTGCAAAAGTTTTTGTGAAATAAGCAAAAGCCTGCAATTTTTTTGCAGGCTTTTACATCATATTAACGTTTTTCAATTGCAACGATAAACGGCGGGTTATTTTTTTGATTAATAAACTGATACTGCAAAACATGGACGAGGCTTTGGTCCAGCAGCTTGACATATCGGAGCAGGTAATCGCGCTCTACAGCACCTTCTATATGGCCGTGATAAATCACCAAAAGAATAATCCCTTCCGGAGCCATCAATGCTAGGAGCTGATCTATGGCAGAAATGGTTGTCTGCGGACGGGTGACAATATCTTTATCGCCCCCGGGCAAGTACCCTAAATTAAATATGGCCGCTGTAATTTTTCCATGGTGGACAGGAGGTACATTCTCAAGAATGTGTTCATGGCCTGTATTGAAAAGGGTAGCCCTGTCTGACAGTTCGTGATCAGTCAGGCGTGTTTTTGTGCTCAGGACAGCCTCTTCCTGAATATCGAATCCATAAACTCTGCCGTTAGGTCCCACCAGATCAGCCAGAAATACGGTATCATGTCCGTTGCCCAGAGTGGCATCAATAACGATATCTCCAGGTGATACTGCTTTCTCAAGGAGCTGTCTTGCATATGGTAAGATTCTTTCAAGCTTCATGACAATGCCTCCACTTGGATTGGATTGTAAAATTTACCTTGCCAGCTGTTTCTTCGCTTTAATTCTGCATCAATGCCATTAAGGACTTCCCACTTATTGACACTCCACATTGGCCCGATCATCAAGTCGATTGGCCCATCACCGGTGATGCGGTGTACAATCATTTCCGGCGGTAAAATTTCCAGCTGGTCACATACTAAATTTATATATTCATCAAGAGACAGAAACTCAAGCATGCCCTTTTCAAATTGTTTAACCATCGGGGTTCCCTTTAATAAATGAAGGAGATGGATTTTAATTCCCTGTACATCCAGCTTCGCAACTTCCCGAGCGGTTTCCATCATCATTTCCGGTGTTTCAAGCGGAAGCCCATTAATGATGTGGGAACAGATGCGGATTCCATGTTTGCGGAGCTTGTTTACTCCCTCCACATAGCACTGATAATCATGTGCGCGGTTAATTAAAAGGGCAGTTCTTTCATGTACAGTCTGCAGGCCAAGCTCTACCCAGAGATAGGTCCGTTTGTTAAGCTCTGCCAGATAGTCAACTACATCATCAGGCAGGCAGTCTGGGCGGGTCGCAATAGACAGCCCGACAACCCCTTCCTGCTCAAGCACCCGCTCATACATATCACGAAGCACTTCAACAGGGGCATGTGTATTTGTAAAAGCCTGAAAATAGGCCATATATTTACCGTCTTTCCATTTATGATGCATTTTTGTTTTGATTGCATTAAACTGTGTGTCCAAATCATCAGTGCGATTCCCGGCAAAGTCCCCCGAACCTGCGGCGCTGCAGAACGTACATCCTCCGTGTGCGACCGTGCCATCACGGTTTGGGCAATCAAAGCCGCCATCAAGTGCCACTTTAAAAACCTTATGCCCAAATTCATTGCGCAAATGATAATTCCATGTATGGTACCGTTTATTATCGGATGCATATGGAAAAGGATTCACTTTTTCCACAATCATCCCTCCTTAATCAAAGAATAATCTATATGATGAAAATCATTATGAATGCTTTCATAAAATTAATCTTATCATGACGCAAAACCTTATAAAAGGGGAATTGGCAGGAAATACAGTGGTAAGGATTACGGAGAATGAACAAACTAATTTATGAAGCATGCAAGCTTCTAGACCCATTCTTCAAGGAGGGGAACATACCATGGCAACCCGTGAATCAATGGATACACTTCTTCAGCAGTGTGAGGATGCAATCCGTTTTGCGCAGGAGCAGTTTGAATCGGGAAGAACGCAGGAGCATTATAATGATTTTGAATACTCCAATGCGCTTCAGTCTTTGGAAGCTGCCTATAATGATATAACCCAGATGGCCCATAGCGCCAACTCCCAGCAGCGGGAACAGCTTCACCGGATGAGGCTCCAGCTGCAGCAGCTCCAAAATCAGATGATAATTCTTCCTCATTAAGGAGTGATCCATAGATGGTGAAAAAGCGTTCAAAACAAAACAATCCTGAACAAAAGACCCGGAATGGCGCCAATAGCCAGGATGTTGAATTAGGACGGGATTACGATCCGGTAAAGCAGTCGAAAAAGAAATATGAAAAATCAGGCGGTCAGCCTGTTAAATCAAAATTCCATCCTGAACCGGAACAATCTTCATAAATAATTGTGGCAAGGCCCCGATCCACCAAGGATCGGGGCTTTACTTTTTATGTGGAAAAGATGAAGTATTCTGTCTATTAAAATCGATTGAAAACCTATTGCAAGGACAGGAAAAACCGACTAAAATTATTTTGGATTTCGAAATAGTGTCCGGGAGATAATGTACCGGCTAAACATAAATTATACGAAAAAAGGGGCGTTATCTTATGCCGCGGACCTTATGGCTTTTAATTATTGGGATGGCAGTGAATGTAACCGGATCTTCTTTTTTGTGGCCTCTTAATACCATCTACATTCATGACCACTTAGGAAAATCTTTATCGGTAGCGGGTCTGGTTCTAATGGTGAACGCAGCGGCCAGTGTCGCAGGAAATCTAATTGGGGGGAGCCTCTATGATAAAATAGGCGGCTATCGTTCGATTCTTCTTGGAATTGTCATTACGGTTATGGCGCTCCTCGGCTTGACCTTTTGGCATGGCTGGCCTGCCTATGTGGTGTTTCTCACATTTGTGGGATTTGGATCGGGGATTGTTTTTCCTTCGATGTTTGCGATGGCCGGATCAGTCTGGAAAGAGGGAGGCCGCAAAGCTTTCAATGCCATCTATGTAGCCCAGAATGCCGGCGTTGCCATTGGTGCTGCTCTTGGAGGTCTTGTAGCCTCGTACTCTTTTCAATTAATTTTTCTGGCCAATACTGTCATGTATATCATTTTTTTATTGATTGCCGTTTTTGGCTACCGGGGAATAAACACAGTTTCCGGTCAGCAGACCTCCATTCTTCAGGAAAATGGCATGGTTAAAAATCATACCAAGCTTTATGCGCTGCTCATCTTATGTGCGGGCTATTTATTGTGCTGGGTTGGATATGTCCAATGGCAATCGACTATTGCCGCTTATACACAGGAGCTGAACATTTCTTTAAAGCAATACAGTTTGCTGTGGACTATTAATGGAGCCCTGATTGTTTTGGGGCAGCCGGTTATCAGCGCAATAGTAAAATGGTTTAAAACATTAAAGATTCAGATGGTCGCGGGAATGGTTATATTTATTGGCTCGTTTGCTGTTGCAGCGACCGCAGAACAGTTCTCCGCATTTGTCACTAGCATGGTTATTCTTACAGTAGGCGAAATGCTGATATGGCCAGCTGTACCGACCATTGCCAACCAGCTTGCACCTAAAGGAAGAGAAGGGTTTTACCAGGGAATCGTAAACAGCACAGCTACAGGCGGAAGAATGATCGGCCCTTTACTGGGGGGGATCCTGGTGGATCTTTATGGAATTTCCATGCTGTTTGCTGTATTAATGGTTCTATTTGTTTTTGCCATTCTGACGACTCTTGTATATGACCGGAAATTAAAGGAGTCTAAAGAATTGGCGCATGCATCATAAGAATAAGCGAAAGAAAGAAACCTGCAGTTTTGAGCTGCAGGTTTTACTGTTTCAATTAATTAATTTAACCTGCGCCTTCAAGAGAGTTCTCTTTTTGGTTAGTGCAAAATACAACCTCATTGAAGAAGCTTTTCAGAATCAGCCATCTCGCCGGATAAGAATTAATAAAGTCTTCAAAGACCTCTTCAGAATAAAGAAGAAGGATATCCAGCTCTGCTTTCTTTTTCTTCAAATCATACAATAGGGCATGTGGAATGGTGTAGTAGTCGTTCAGCTGCCATTGATTTAGCTTTACTGTATAAATATTATGGTTCTCAATATAGGATTCCAGTGCCTGTTTTTGCAGCTGAATACATTCTTCTTTGGACTTGTTTAGAGATTGCCAGTGAGGATTGATCAGATATATGCCTTTCAGCTGAAACACCTCCCGTGTCTTTCGCAGATTACTAATGGTATGGACAGTAAAAGCAATTAGAATACCTATTGAAATGAATTTGTTGTCAGAAGAATATGATAAAATGGAGTTTATACTATTAGAATGTCCTAAATGAGGGGATCAAAAATGAAAAGTGCATTATTTGATTTGCCTGTTCAAATGGTTGAAACCATTGTAGAAAATGCCTTTGGATGGCTTGTCGTTGTAAATAAAGAAGGAACGATCATTTACATTAATAAAAATTATTGCGATTTCCTTGAGGTGGAGAGGGAACAGGTTCTGGGGAAGCATGTATCCGGGGTTATTGAAAATTCAAGAATGCATCTGGTGGCAGAATCAGGCAAGGAAGAAATTGCGGACCTGCAATTTATAAGAGGCAACTATATGATAGCGAACCGTATTCCCATTTTTTCTGATGGCGAGGTAATTGGCGCATTCGGGACGGTTTTCTTTAGAGATACAAAGGAATGGATGCAGATGAACAGCCATGTAAAGAGCATGCTGACAAAAATCCAGAGCTATATCCAGGGAATTGATCCAAGTGTAAAATACAGCCTCGATGATATATTGGGAAGCTCAAGCCAGATTCACAGTCTGAAAGAAAAGGTGAAAATGGTGGCAGCCAGCGATATTTCCGTTTTAATCCGCGGGGAAAGCGGGACTGGGAAAGAACTGTTTGCCCACAGCATTCATCAGCTAAGCAACAGAAGCCATCAGCCATTTGTAAAAATTAACTGCGGGGCCATTCCTGAACATCTGTTGGAGTCTGAACTGTTTGGCTATGAAGAGGGAGCTTTTACAGGAGCGAAAAAGGGCGGTAAAAAGGGGAAATTTCAGCTCGCCGATGGAGGGACTTTGTTTTTGGATGAAATCGGGGATATGCCTCTTAATATGCAGGTGAAGCTATTGCGTGCCCTGCAGGAAGGCGAGATTGAAAGTGTTGGATCGACTTCTCCGGTTAAAGTGGATGTCCGGATTATTGCTGCAACTAACAGACCGCTCGAAAAAATGATGGAGGAAAAGCGTTTTAGGGAGGATCTATTTTATCGGATTAATGTCGTGCCGTTCATGGTTCCATCTTTGCGCGACAGGATGGAGGACTTACCGTTTCTGATCGACAGCTTTATCAAGAAAATAACGAAGAAATCTGGAAAAAGAATAAGTGCAATTGAAGAGGAAGTCTTAGAAAAGTTTCATCAATACAGCTGGCCGGGAAATATCAGGGAGCTTGAAAATGTAATCGAGGCGTCCATTCACTTAACAAGCAATGAAACCATTAACACAGAAGCATTGCCGGATTATATGAAAGAAACGGCTGTATATCCGGTTGGAAAAAAGAATCTGAAGGATATCCTTGAGGAAACAGAGAAACGGATTCTGTCACAAAGCTTGAGCAAATATAATAATGACCGAATAGCAGCAGCAAACGCTCTTGGCATCAGTAAATCGTCCATGTACGAAAAGTTAAAGAAATATGGAATTGTATAGGTGTAAATAGTCCAGAATTCCGGAATGCATTCCAGATTTCTGGACTATTTTGATTCTAGGAATCTTTAATGCGGATAACCCTCTGTTAGACGGAATTATCAGAAAACTATTCTATGAAATTCGAGGACTTGCTCCCTGTCCGTTCCAGATTTCCGGAAAAATAATTCATTAAATGTTCACCAGTCCCTTCACCAAGAAGTATCTTATGTTGGCACACTTCTTGCATTATCATTTCACAAGAAGTTATTTTTCAGTTTTTTTTGAAAACGTTTGTAAAAGGAGGGGTGACAAGGTTATTTTCTTATATTTAAAACAAAGGGGGAAATGAAATGCTAAGTATGATTGGGTTAATAGGCGGGCTTGCCCTTCTGATATACCTGACGATGCGGGGAATGAACCTGCTGGTGGTCGGACCGTTATCTGCGCTGTTTGTAGCTCTTTTTAGCGGTATGCCTTTATTTCCGCAGCTGGCAGGTGAAGGAGAGGCCAACTTGGTCGGGAACTATATGTCCGGCTTTTCGGGATTTGTCACATCATGGTATCTGATGTTCCTATTGGGTGCTATTTTTGGAAAGGTAATGGAGGATAGCGGTGCTGCTGACAGTGTATCCAAAATGGTGGTTGATAAGCTTGGAATGAAATATGCCGTTCTTGCCATAGTCGCGTCCTGTGCCATTTTAACTTATGGCGGAGTCAGTTTATTCGTTGTCGCCTTCTCTGTATATCCAATGGCGTTAAGTTTATTTAAGCAGGCGAATCTGCCGAGAAGATTTATCCCTGCAGCACTGGCTTTTGGATCTGTAACATTTACGATGACTTCTGCCGGTTCACCTGAAATTCAAAACTGGATTCCAATCGAATTTCTAGGAACAACTCCATATGCGGGCTGGGAAGTCAGCTTAATTGTGGCTGTGTTCATGATGATCTTCGGCTACTGGTGGCTGAAGCGCATGATTACCAAGGCTGTAAACAAAGGAGAAACGTTTGAAACCCGCAAGCAGGATCCTGTAACAGAAAATAAGGATTTACCGCATCCAATTATGGGTGTTGTACCATTAGTTGTAGTTTTAATTATTTCCTTCGTTTTTCATGATTCACTTGCACAATCTGCACTTATTCTTGCCTTGCTGGGTGGAGTCATTGCCACATATCTATTGAACCGAAAGTATTTCACTAATTTCTGGAATGCTGTGTCTGATGGAACATTAGGTGCATTGATTGCTATAGGCAATACGGCTGCTGTCGTTGGGTTTGGCGGCGTAGCAAAAGCAGTGCCTGCTTTTGCCACAGCAGTTGATTGGATGACGAGCATTCCTGGCAGTCCGCTGATAGGCGGTGCCATAGCCGTAAGTGTGATCGCCGGGATGACTGGATCAGCTTCAGGCGGCCAGGCAATCGCACTGCCAATTCTAGCCCCGCATTATATGGACATGGGCGTTAATGCAGAAGCCCTGCACAGAACGGTTGCCATTTCTTCCGGAGCCCTGGACTCTTTGCCGCATAATGGCTATGTTGTTACCACTGTACGTGCAATCTGCGGTGAAACCCACCAGGCAGCATATGGAGCAGTGGCTGCTGTTACGGTAATTGTCCCGCTGATTGGCTTAGCGCTTGCGATTGTTTTATTCTCATTTGGATTAGGAATCTAGTTACAGCAGGGGCTCTTAAGGTTGAGCCCCAGCTTTGTTTTTGAAAGGAGTTTATTCATGGTACAAAATAAAGTCGTTTTTATCACTGGTGCAGCGCAGGGAATCGGGTATGAAATTGGTAAGAGATTTGCTGAACATGGCGCGAGAATTGTTCTGACAGATATTCAGGAGGATGCCGTGAAAAAAGCTGCAGAAAACCTGCAGAATAAAGGCTATCAAGCACTTGGGCTAAAATGTGATGTGACATCAGAGTCCGATATACAGGCGGCCATCAATGAAACTGTCAGCCGATTCGGTGCTTTGGATGTGCTGATCAATAATGCAGGGCTGCAGCATGTTTCCTTTATTGAAGATTTTCCCACTGAGAAGTTTGAATTTATGATCAAAGTAATGCTGACTGCTCCATTCGTGGCAATAAAGCATGCGATGCCAATCATGAAAAAACAAAAATCAGGCCGGATACTCAACATGGCTTCCATTAACGGGCTTGTGGGGTTTGCTGGCAAGGCAGCATATAACAGTGCAAAGCATGGTGTTATAGGGTTGACTAAAGTCGCGGCATTGGAGGCTGCTGAACATGGCATTACGGTTAATGCCATCTGCCCGGGCTATGTAGACACACCACTTGTAAGAAATCAGCTGAATGACCTGGCTAAAACAAGAAATGTCCCCATCGAAAAAGCACTGGAGGAAGTCATTTATCCATTAGTGCCGCAAAAAAGGCTTCTGAAGGTGGAGGAGATTGCAGATTATGCGATTTTTTTGGCAGGTGATGCAGCTAAAGGAATTACGGGCCAGGCGGCAGTTATTGATGGAGGCTACACAGTTCAATAAGGAAGACGCATATCAGTTTTTAGAGAGGGCAGAGAATGTCCCTCTTTTTCTCTTGTCCAGTAAAGCGAATAAAACCTCTGAAACTATGGGTATATTGTTAATAATGAATTGAAAGCTTCGTAAACTTTGGCCCCTAACGAACGTGAAACAGGGTGCACACTTTTAAAAGCCTTGCATATTCTAAATATTAAATTCCTGTCAGGATAAGCCTACTTGCATCCTGGCGGGAAATTTATTACAATAGTCATATTCTTATACTAAAATGCTTAGATAAGGAGCAGTAGTGGTGCAGCGCCCGTTTTAAGAGAGTTGACGGCAGGTGCAAGTCAGCCGGGCACATCATGAACTCGCCTTTGAGCAGCAAGTGTGAAATACCAGTAATGCTTGCCGTTTTCCGCGTTAAGGATGAATGAAGCGAGTGACATGTTCACTAATGTGGGTGGTACCGCGGGAGATTTATACATAATCCTCTCGTCCCTTTTTGGGATGAGAGGTTTTTTTATTTTTTTAGGCTGTCTCATAAGGTATGTTTCTTACAGACTAAGTTTAACTTTCTGAGTTGATTGGAGCGGAGGGCACTTGATCCTCGAAAATGCTGACGCATTTTCTTCGTGCGGTGCTCATTCATGGAGGGCTATTCAATGTCCTGCGGGAAGTGAGGGAAGTGAGAGACCCCGCAGGCGAAGCCGAGGAGGCTCTCATCTCTCCCCGCGGAAAGCAAGTGTCCGCAGCGGAAATCAACGGGCACTATTCATAAGCTAAACAACGGTTTATAAGAGAGCCTGATTTTACTTTCATTAATAGGAGGAAACAAAAATGAGTTTCAATCATAAGGAGATTGAAAAAAAGTGGCAAGGCCACTGGGAAGAAAATAAAACATTCAAAACAACTGAAGATAAAGGCAAGCGCAAGTTTTATGCACTTGATATGTTCCCGTATCCTTCAGGCGCAGGCCTTCACGTTGGCCACCCGGAAGGATATACGGCAACAGATATCCTTTCCCGTATGAAACGCATGCAGGGCTATAATGTCCTTCATCCGATGGGCTGGGATGCATTTGGTTTGCCTGCAGAGCAATATGCACTTGATACAGGGAATGACCCGGCAGAATTTACAGAACAGAATATCAACACCTTCCGCCGCCAGATTAAGGCGTTAGGCTTCTCCTATGACTGGGATCGTGAAGTAAACACAACAGACCCGGAATACTATAAATGGACTCAATGGATCTTCTTAAAGCTTTATGAAAAAGGGCTTGCTTATATCGATGAAGTAGCTGTTAACTGGTGTCCTGCACTTGGAACAGTACTTGCAAATGAAGAGGTTATCGACGGAAAAAGCGAGCGCGGAGGCCATCCGGTAGAACGCCGCCCAATGAGACAGTGGATGCTGAAAATTACGGCTTATGCGGATCGCCTGCTTGAAGATCTTGATTTATTGGATTGGCCAGAGAGCCTTAAGGATATGCAGCGCAACTGGATCGGCCGCTCTGAAGGAGCAGAAGTGACATTCAATATTGAAGGACATGATGGCACATTCACCGTTTTCACAACACGTCCTGATACGTTATATGGTGCAACATATGCTGTACTTGCTCCAGAGCACGCGCTTGTTGATAAGATCACAACTGAGGGCCAGCAAGAAGCCGTTCAGGCTTACATTGACAAAGTAAAGAGCAAGAGCGATCTTGAGCGGACAGATCTTGCTAAAGAAAAAACGGGTGTCTTCACTGGTGCGTATGCGATTAACCCGGCCAACGGCGAAAAAATGCCAATCTGGATTGCAGATTATGTTTTAGTCAGCTATGGAACGGGTGCCATCATGGCGGTTCCGGCACATGACGAGCGCGACTATGAGTTCGCCAAGCAATTTGATCTGCCTATTAAAGAAGTCGTTGCCGGCGGAGATGTTGATAAAGAAGCATACACTGGCGATGGCGATCATGTGAATTCAGGTTTCCTTGATGGATTAAACAAAGAGGACGCTATTGAGAAAATGATTGCCTGGCTTGAAGAAAAAGGCATTGGCACCAAGAAGGTTACTTATCGTCTTCGTGACTGGCTATTCAGCCGCCAGCGCTATTGGGGCGAGCCGATTCCGGTCATCCACTGGGAAGATGGCACAATGACTGCCGTGCCGGAAGATCAGCTTCCATTAGTGCTTCCGAAAACAACGGAGATCAAGCCATCCGGCACTGGTGAGTCACCATTAGCGAACATCGATGATTGGGTTAATGTCGTGGATCCGGAAACTGGCAAAAAAGGCCGCAGGGAAACGAACACAATGCCTCAATGGGCAGGCAGCTGCTGGTACTACCTTCGCTATATTGATCCGAAAAATAGTGAAGCTCTTGCAGATCCCGAGAAATTAAAAGAATGGCTTCCGGTTGATATATATATCGGAGGAGCTGAACATGCGGTTCTTCACCTTCTATATGCCCGCTTCTGGCACAAGGTCCTTTACGATGTGGGAGTTGTCCATACGAAGGAACCTTTCCAAAAGCTATTCAACCAGGGTATGATTCTTGGTGAAAACAATGAAAAAATGAGTAAATCAAAAGGCAATGTCGTTAATCCGGATGAAATCGTAGAGAGCCATGGTGCAGATACTCTTCGTCTATACGAAATGTTCATGGGGCCGCTTGAAGCTTCCATCGCCTGGTCTGCAAATGGATTGGATGGCTCAAGAAGATTCCTTGACCGCATCTGGCGATTGTTTGTGGAAGAGACTGGTGAATTGAGCCCGAGAATTCAGGACATTGAAGAAGGCAGCAGTCTTGAAAAGGTTTACCACCAAACGGTGAAAAAAGTAACTGAGGACTACGAAGGACTTCGTTTTAACACAGCTATTTCTCAAATGATGGTATTCATCAACGAAGCATATAAAGCAGATGTGCTTCCAAAAACTTTTGTAGAAGGCTTTGTTAAAATGCTTTCACCAATCGCTCCTCATATTACAGAAGAGCTTTGGTCGAAACTGGGCCATGGTGAATCCATTGCTTACGAAGCCTGGCCGGCATTTGATGAAGCCAAAATGGTGGATGACGAGGTCGAAATCGTTATTCAAATCAACGGCAAAGTCAAAGCGAAGCTAATGGTTCCGGCCGATGCTAAAAAAGACCTATTGGAGCAGATCGCAATGGGTGATGAAAAAGTAAAAGAGCAAATTGACGGAAAAACTGTCCGTAAAGTAATCGCAGTACCGGGCAAGCTTGTAAATATCGTTGCAAATTAAGTTATATGAGATGAAACCACCTCTAGTTGATCAGGGGTGGTTTTTTTGTATTTGTGATAAAGAAACTTCTCATTTTTTTTTTTCGTGCCATATAGGGTATTATAGGAGTGGCAGCATTAGTAAATGCAAAGTGCTATTTAAAAAGATTTCCGGAAAGGGTGTTAAGTTTGGACCGTATTGAAGAGATTACCACGGATGAATTGCAAAAAAAGCTGGAGGCTGGAGAGAAGCTTGAGCTTGTAGATGTTAGAGAAGATGAAGAAGTGGCATCCGGAATGATTCCTGGAGCCAGACATATCCGCATGGGCACGATCCCTGAGAATCTGGATAAATTTGATAAAGACACTGAGTATATCATTATCTGCCGCTCTGGCGGCCGCAGCGGAAATGTATGTCATTACTTGCAGGAACAAGGATATAAGGTTCGCAATATGGCTGGCGGAATGCTGGACTGGCAGGGGAAAACAGAATAAATTACAAACGGGGCCAATTAGGCTTCGTTTTTTTTTGGATTGTTATTTTAAAAATTCCGAAAATTGTCCAAGCTAGTAAAAAATACTGGGAGGAAACAACTCTATGATTAAGGTAAAGTTATTCGATCATGAGCATGAAAAAGACCTGGAAAAGGATATGAATCATTTTCTTGAGAAAATTGAGGAGAAAAAACTTCTGGATATCAAATATAATGTGGCCGCAGTGCAGGAGGATGAAGACGAACAGATTTATTGTTTTACTGCCATGGTAATATATAGAGCCTGACTCTAATGCATCAGGCTCTATTTTTATTACACGGTATGTGCAGATGCAGCTGCGTTTAATCCGGCTAACCGGCCTGTTACAAGTGCAGAAGTGATATTGTAACCGCCTGTGTAGCCATGGATATCCAAAATTTCTCCGCAGAAGAAAAGACCTTCCATCATTTTTGATGCCATTGTCTGCGGTTCAATTTCTTTGACGGAAACACCTCCGCCCGTAACAAAGGCTTTATCAAGAGGCAAAGTGCCGTTTACTTTAAACTGAAAAGATTTGCAGCCCTTAACAAAGCTTCTGATTTTTTCATTGGAGATTGCAGCCCCTTGTGCAGATGGATCAATTCCGTTCTGTTCAAGAAGAAATAGCAGATACCTTTCCGGAAGCAGTCCTTTTAAGAGGTTTTTAATGATTTTCTTCGGTTCTTCTTTAATCTTTTTGGACACTTCCTGAAAAAGAGGTTCTTCCTTTATATCCGGGAGTGCATCCAGGTTCATGGTTACTTCTTTTAAATTCCATTTCTTCATCGCTTTCACCGCATACTGGCTGCAGCGCAAGACTGCCGGGCCGCTTATGCCGAGATGTGTGAAGATCATATCCATCCGATGGGTGATGAGCGCTTTTCCTTTAGGGTTTAACACACTAAGTGCCACACTCCGCAGCGACAAGCCCTGCAGCGCTTTTTCTTTAATAAAGCTCTCTGAAGAAGTAAGCGGCACTTCAGTTGGAAAAAGCTCTGTAATCGTATGGCCTGCTTTTTCCGCCCATGCATAGCCGTCACCGGTTGAGCCGGTGTGAGGAACTGATTTTCCTCCGACGGCTATCACAACAGAGTCTGCTTCATAAACATCGCCTGTTTTTAATTCTACCGATTTCACCCTGCCGTTTTCATAGTGAACATCCTGGATAGGGCTGTCTGTTTTGATATCGACCTTCAGTTCCCTCAGCCTTGAAATTAAGGCATCAACAACCGATTGCGCTTTGTCGGTAACGGGAAACATCCGTCCGTGATCTTCCTCTTTCAGCTCAATTCCCAAATTCTCAAAGAAGCGGATAATATCTTCATTGCTAAAAATCGAAAAAGCACTGTACAAAAACCTCCCATTGCCGGGAATATGCTTAATGATTTCATCTACTGGAAGCCGATTTGTGACATTGCAGCGACCCCCGCCGGAAATGGCAAGCTTCCTGCCAAGCTTGTTTCCTTTGTCAATCAGCAGAACCTTTGCCTTTTTCTCCGCAGCACCGATTGCTGCCATCAATCCCGAAGGACCTCCGCCTATCACTATTACATCATATTTCATGGTTTCACCAACTTATCTAAATTCGCTAAGTAAACAATAGATTCATTATAAATCAAATATCCTATTTCTAAAAATAATCCCTCATTATACGGTATTGCAAGTGGAATTTCCCCGGCAAGAAGAGTACACTACAAATAGTGTGTCTAAAAAGATAGAAAAATGACGAACGCAGCTCGGCATTCATATACTGTTCTAGATTAATGCGCAGTTTTTTTAAGGAAGGGATTATATGTCATCTAAGCTTTTAAAAGGAACCTTCATCCTTACGCTTGGCACCATTATCTCGAAGGTTCTTGGTTTGTTTTATGTTATTCCTTTTTATCAAATAGTCGGGAAGGAAGGGACAGCCCTTTATTCCTTTTCGTATACACCTTATACAATCTTTATCAGTATCGCAACTGCAGGGGTTCCGCTGGCAGTTTCAAAGTTTATCTCTAAATACAATGCTATAGAGGAGTATGCTGTCGGCAGAAAGCTGTTCAAGTCAGGTTTGGTGATCATGACGGCAAGCGGAGTCATCTCATTCCTGATCCTGTTCTTCCTTGCTCCGGCTGTTGCTGAAATGACCCTGGCAGGGAAAGATGTGGAGGTAAGTGTAGAAGATGTTACAACCGTAATCAGAGCGGTATCATTTGCCCTGATTATTATTCCCTTCATGAGTTTGATAAGAGGATTTTTCCAGGGTCATCAGTCTATGGGGCCAACTGCGGTTTCACAGGTGGTGGAGCAGATTGTCCGCATCCTGTTTGTGCTTGCAGGTGCATATGTGGTCTTAAATGTGATGGAAGGCTCGCTCACTGCAGCAATCAGTGTCGCCACTTTCGCAGCTTTTATTGGAGGACTCGGAAGCCTCGGGGTGTTATTCTGGTACTGGTATAAACGCAAGCCGCATTTGGATAAAATGCTTGAAGAAGATAAAGGAACAGTGGACATCTCTCTAAAGGAGATATACAAAGAAATCATTCTTTATGCTGCACCTTTTGTGTTTGTAGGTCTTGCAAATCCGCTCTTTCAGTTTATTGATCAGATTACATTTACCAGAGCGATGGACGCTATTGGCGAAGCAGGCAATGCTGTAGCAGCATTTTCTGTCCTGAACTTTGAGACCCATAAGCTGGTCATCATTCCGGTCTCACTTGCCACAGCCTTCTCGCTGACGCTTGTGCCGAGTGTGACGAAAGCATTCATGGAAGAAGACCGGGCAGACTTAAATCGCCAGCTGAACCAGACGTTCCAGGTGCTTTTATTTCTCACTCTTCCTGCCGTGGCAGGATTGTCCCTGCTTGCAGAGCCCGTTTTTACCTTATTCTATGAGCATAAAGATCTGGGTACTGAAGTGTTGAGAACTTACGCACCGGTGGCGATTCTCTTTGCTTACTTTTCGGTAACAGCAGCTATTCTGCAGGGAATCAATGAACAGCGGTTCACAATTTTGAGCTTGCTGACAGGCCTGCTTGTAAAGCTGTCATTGAATATTCCGCTCATAAAACTGTTTGAAACACAGGGAGCCGTATTTGCAACCGCACTTGGCTATATTGCGGCGATCTTAATTAACCTGTATGTAATAAAAACATATGCAAAATATCCATTCAAACTTGTCTTAAGACGAGGTACGCTGATTGTATTATTTACTGCATGCATGTACATTGCTGCAGGCATTGTTTATAAAATCATAACTGTCTTTTTATCCCCGGCATCCAATGTCCAGGCAATAATTATTGTCATCATCTGCGCAGCAGCAGGGGCCGGAGTCTATTTCTACCTAAGCTTCAGAACAAAACTAATCTATCTCCTCTTCGGATCAAGGGTTGATAGAATGCTGAAGAAATTAAGACTGAAAGCATAAAAAATAAAAGGTCTCCATGATAGGGGCCTTTTCTAAAGAATTCCTAGGGTTTGTTTTAGTTGCCTTTATACCAAAGCACTGAGTTGATTGGAGCGGAGGTTACTTGACTCCTGCGGGAGTAGCAGGACAGGTGAGACCCCGCAGGCGCGAAGCGACGAGGAGGCTCACCGCCTGCCCCGCGGAAAGCAAGTGACCCGTGCTGAAATCAACGGGCAGAATATTTAAGGTGTTTTAATAACGGACTTAAAACTAAATTGGAGTAAATTTGATTAATAGGGAGGGTCATTATGAGAATAGACAAAATGCTCGCCAACCTCGGCTACGGCAGCCGCAAGGATGTTAAAAAGCTATTAAAAGATGGAGACGTAACCGTTAATGATGAGAAAGTAAAGGATCCAAAACACCATGTAGATCCTGAACAGGATGCCGTTGTCATCAACGGCGAAAAAGTTGAATACAAGGAATTCATTTATTTAATGATGAACAAACCGCCTGGCGTCATTTCGGCAACAGAGGACTCACAATCTGAGACCGTGGTGGACCTGCTCGAAATGGAAGACCTAGTGTTTTCTCCTTTTCCGGTAGGGCGTCTCGATAAGGATACAGAAGGACTTTTGCTGCTGACGAATGATGGCCAGCTGTCCCATCGCCTGCTTTCACCCAAAAAACATGTCCCCAAAACCTATTTTGCAGTCATAGACAGTGAAGTTACAGCAGAGGATATAGCCGCATTTCAAAAAGGGGTTATATTGGATGATGGCTATGAAACCAAGCCCGGAACATTAAAAATTCTTAAGTCCGGGATCACCTCTGATATAGAATTAACAATAACAGAAGGCAAGTTCCATCAAGTGAAAAGGATGTTCGAAGCTGTGGGAAAGAAAGTCATTTACTTAAAGAGACTTTCCATGGGCCCGCTCGAGCTGGATGAGACATTGGAATTGGGAGAATATCGGGAATTGACGGAAGAAGAGCTTGATATGCTGATGAATTATGAAGTGGGATAAGACAGGAAAATCGCCCTGAGAGCAGGGCGATTTTTTATTTATTATGCTGTTTTCGCTTTAAGTATTATGATGACATCTTTACTTTCTTTTGAGTAATAGTCCATTTCCCTCTGCTCGGACTCTTAACCAAGTCATTGTAGGCGAGGACATTTAAATCTCTTTGAATGGTGCGAGGAGTGATCCCAAATTCCTCTACAAGCTCCTGAGTTGTTACAGTTCCGCGCTTACTTATAAACATGTAGACGGATTTTACACGGTTTAACATCCGGTTAGTCGAAGGTTTCAAAAAAACCACTCCCTATCCTTTTTTCAAACCCCATGGCAATTTTCTGCAACCGACAGCTACATTGAAGGTTAACCTTCAATCGTATGTAGTTTTCTTTTCCCCAGACAACCCCTTTATATTCGGTTTTTAGTCAAGATGTCATACCTCTGACTATATTGTAACTCTATAATCTGATTATTTCTACTTCAAGGCGAAAATTTTACAAAATATTTATAATGGTGCTTCTTTTTCTAGTCTTTGCGTTCCCCCCTTTTTTAATGTATGTTTAATTCCCTAAATTACTGCAATTAAACTTCGATTGAAAAAGACACGATTACTATAGCTTATGGCAGAAGGGGCTTGTAATATGTACAGAAAATTCTAAAATATTTTCTGGATTTGCCTATATCCTAAAATTTGTTTTTTGATTATAATCAATTGGTATATTTATATGTAAGATTGAAAGGAAGAAAAGTTATGGAAGCTCACACTCTGAGAGATCGACTGGTATACCCGAAGGAAAGTATTTATTTTGCATTTGTTGCTTTATTTAGTATTGTGTCTTATATTTTTCTCGCATTTTCTATTATTGGGATTGTTATTATTTTAACTTTGATCCTTGTATCTCTCTTGTTCCATGGGATTATGATGGGTGGCATCAGAAGAAACGGGGTAAGAATAAGTGAGAAACAGTTTCCGGAGATTTATGAAAAAGCAGTAATGACTGCGAAGGAAATGGGTTTACAGGATCTGCCGGATATTTACGTCATTGAGTCTGAAGGGGTTCTAAATGCCTTTGCCACCAGATTTTTCAAAAGAAATATGGTTGTCTTATATTCTGGTATTTTTGAGCTGGTTGAGCGGGGAGCTGAAAAGGAAGTGCTGTTCGTCCTGGCCCATGAGTTCGCTCATTTAAAAAGAAAACATGTTATCATAAGTCTCCTCCTGCTTCCTGCTATGTGGGTTCCCTTCCTGGGGAATGCGTACCTGAGAGCTTGCGAGTATACATGTGATCGTTATGCTGCCTTTTATATAAAATCTTTTGAAGCATCAAGGGATGCTTTAACCATGCTTGCCATTGGAAAAGACCTTTATCCTAAGGTCAATAAACAGGCATATATGGAGCAGCTTCAAACAGAAACTGGATTTTTTGTCTGGCTGAATGAAAAACTATCCACGCATCCGCACTTGCCAAAAAGAATATATGCCCTATCGAAGTTTTTTGCCAATGAATCTACAATTGAATTAACTGAACCGAAGGGCAGAGTTTGGATTGGAGCTGCAGTGTCAGTCCTGTCTTTGACGATTTTATCCGCAGGACTCTGGTTTGGTTTTAAAACACTTGAAAAAATGGATTTATGGACTGAAACAGTTATGGGGATTGAAGGTGCCACAGCACTAATGAACGCAGCGAGCGAAAATGATACTGACATGGTTCACACATTATTGACTGATGGTGCGGATATTGAAGAAACGGATGCAGACGGGACTACTGCATTACACTGGGCTGTTTCTTATGGCCAGTATGACAGCGCTGCTCTTCTGCTCGAAAGCGGGGCCAACCCTAATGTGATCGATAACTATCAAACCTCTCCTTTAATGAGTGCAGTGTTTAATGATGATATTGAAATGGCTGCGCTGCTTCTGGAGTATGGCGCTGATCCCTCTGTGAAAGATGCCGAGGGCTATACAGCCTATGATTACGCAAAGGACTTTGAAAATATAGAATTAATGGAAATCCTCCAGCCATAAAAACTGCCTCTTTGAAGGGGCAGTTTTTTTATGCCTTTAAAAATATTAAATTAGTGCAAACTTTTTCCAGTGATATTCGTATGTATAGTCAGGAGGAGAGAAAATGAAGCTATTAAACGTTGAAATTGCATCAGCAGGCTATGAAAATGAAAAACCGATCATACATAATATTCAATTTGATTTACAGGAAGGGGAATTGATCGGCCTGATAGGGCCAAACGGCGCTGGAAAAAGCACAACGATTAAAACCATTCTGGGATTGATGGAGCATAAAAAGGGAGCAGTGGAATTTAAGCATGGTGTGAAATATTCCTATATCCCAGAACGGCCTATTTTTTATGATGAGCTGACACTTTGGGAACACCTGGATTTTACAGCGGCAGTGGAAGGATTGCCGGAATTACATTATAGGAAGAAAGCAGAGGAGCTCTTAAAAGAGTATAATCTGTCTGAACATGCTCACAAGTTTCCCGGGACCTATTCAAAAGGAATGCAGCAAAAGGCTATGCTGATTCTTGCGATGATTGCCGTTCCGGATGTTTATATCATTGATGAACCGTTTATTGGGCTTGATCCTAATGCAATGAAACTGTTTCTGGAATCAGTTGACCGGGAAAGGAAAAGAGGCGCAGGCATTCTCATGTCCACGCATGTTCTGGATACGGCAGAGAAAGTATGCAGCCGCTTCTTAATTGTGCATGAGGGGCAGTTGAAGGCTTCAGGCACAATATCTGATATCAGGGGGAAATGCAATCTTCCCGCTGGGTCACTTTATGAATGTTTTCATCAGATCGCAGAGGGAAACGGCAATGAAAAGTAACTCTCTCTTTCTCAGAAGGCTAATAAACAGCTGGAGTTACCAGTTTGGTATTTTCCGTTCCATTGCCGATTGGACCATCATGGTCTATCTCATTGTTCCGGGAACTGTCATCTTTGGAATGAACTATCGCTCCTGGTGGATGGAAACTCCGGAATGGATGGCTGGCATGCCATTGTTTCTCCTTTTCTTTCTGTTCTATATTTTTTCATGGATTGGAAATTTCCGCCCATTTGTATTAGAGGCAGATAAGGTATTTCTGGTAAAAAATAAGACCCTCTTTATGGGAATGAGAAAATGGGGATTTGGTTACTCACTAATCTTTCAGGCAATCAGTACAGCAGCAATGATTGCTATTTTTCTTCCTTTTTTAAAGAACAGATATCTTTTAGATTGGGGCCAAATCGCTGTCATGCTGCTCTTTTTCATCTCACTGAAATGGTCTATTATGACAGTTTCTTATTTTTTGAAAAGGATTGAAGGGAAATTTAAAAGATATGTGGTCACCTTTGTGCTGTTTGTACTCTTAAGCTGGTTCAGCCAGCTTGTATATTCACTCTGGTCTATCGGTGCAGACTTTCCGGTTATAATTGCATCAGCATTGCTGATTTCCGGCGCACTTATAAGAGCTTCCCGGCTGCTGAAAAAAATCTCGGCCTTAGAGTTTGAGGTCATGCTTGAACAAGAAGAAAAAACAAAGTATATAAAATGGATATTTATGATGGCTCCTGATCTGGAAAAGCCGGTTGTTTCAATGCGGACAAAACCGCTATTATTCAGAAACTCCAGAAGGGTCTTTAATAAGAGAACACCCATAACGGGACTGGCGGAATTATTTTTAAAGATTTTTATTCGAAACCCCTCGTATATTTTCGGTTATTTTCAAATCATTTCCGTGAGCGCTGCCGGCATTCTTCTTATACCGCCTTTATGGATAAAGGTAATTGTATCAGGTGTCTTTCTTTTCCTGATGTATTCCTGGCTCTCTCTTACTTGGGATAAAGCTATTATGTCTCACCCCTTTACTAAAAAATACAGTGAAAAGGATTTTTACTTTACTGCGAGAAATAGGACGGTCTTAGCCCTTTTTCTCCTCTCCATTTTACTGTTAGGGCTATTTTTAGGCGCATCAACGCTAATCTTGGCAAGATTCAGCTTTCCTGGTGCATAATAAATGTATGTTTTATTAAACGGTCACATAAGCAAAAGGCGGACAAAGTGGGTTATAATGGGGAAATCATAAGTGTTCAAGTCAAGGAGGCAACTGTATGAACGTATTGGATTGGCAAAAAGAGGTTAATAAGAGAAAAGATGAATTAATTAAGGATACTCAAAACCTTTTGAGAATCAGAAGTCTGCTGGACGAAGAGAATGCAACAGATGAAGCTCCCCTTGGGGAAGGGGTAAAAGAAGCGCTCGATTTCATGCTTGCACTTGGTGAAAAGGATGGATTCACTGCAAAAAACGTCGGCAGCCTGGCTGGTCATCTGGAATTCGGCGAAGGCGAAGAAATTGTTGGAGTACTTTGTCACGTTGACGTGGTTCCTGAAGGGGATGGATGGACTAGCGATCCTTTTGGTGCAGAAATCCGCGATGGAAAGATCTTTGCCAGAGGGGCAATTGATGATAAAGGCCCAACAATGGCAGCTTATTATGCCATGAAGATTGTAAAAGAATTGGGGCTGCCATTAAGCAAACGGGTGCGAATGATTATCGGAACAGATGAAGAAAGCGACTGGCGCTGTGTTGAGCATTATTTCAAACACGAAGAAATGCCTTCAATTGGATTTGCTCCGGATGCAGATTTCCCAATTATTTATGCTGAAAAAGGCATCTCTGATTTTGATCTTGTTCAAACTGGATACACCGAAGAAGCAGACAGAGAAGTATTGGCAGAGGTTGTCTATTTCCAGGCAGGAAGAAGATATAACATGGTTCCTGATTTTGCAAAAGCAAGTCTTGTGGTTCACCTTGAACATACAGAAGTGGTGCAAAGGTATATTAATTTCCTGAAAAAGACAGAACTTGAAGGCAAGTATTACATAGATAATGGCGAACTGATCCTGGAACTTCAAGGAATTTCGGCTCATGGGATGGAGCCTGATAATGGGAAAAATGCCGGTATACTGATGGCATCATTCCTGGCGTCTCTTCAGCTGGATGAGAAGGCATGCCAATATTTTCAGTTTGTATCACAATATTTATGTGATGATTCCAGAGGGAGAAAACTTGGCATTGCCTGCACGGATGATATTACAGGCGACTTAACCATCAATGTAGGCAAACTTTCATATACGAAGGAAAATGGCGGCCGTTTAGGCTTTAATGTACGCTATCCCGTTACAAATGATATGGGAGAAACGAAAAACAAGCTTGAGTCTCTAATCAAAAACGAACATTTCAGATTGGAGAATTTTTCGGATGCCAAGCCTCATCATGTCGAAGAAGATGATGTTTTGATTCAAACACTGAAAAAAGTATATGAACAGCAGACTGGCGATAAGGCAGAGCTTTTATCCATTGGCGGGGGGACATATGCACGCTCATTAAAGTCAGGAGTTGCATTTGGCCCACTCTTCCCAGGCAGGGAAGATGTCGCACATCAAAAAGATGAATATATGTTTATTGAGGATTTGTTAAAGGCAGCAGCCATTTATGCACAGGCGATTTATGAACTTGCGAAATAACTTTGAAACCTGATATGATGGCTGAAAGATTTTTCATACAGCTAATAGATAGACAAACAAATCATATACAGGGAGTGGCAGAAAATGGAATATGTCATTTTGAATGGTGACTTGATCGAACGCTCAGAAGCGAAAGTGGATATCGAGGACCGGGGCTATCAATTTGGTGATGGCGTCTATGAAGTAATCCGCATCTATAACGGAAAAATGTTTACGGCAGATGAGCATCTTGAAAGGCTGCTTGAAAGCGGCCGGAAAATAGAGCTGAGCATTCCTTATTCCAAGGATCAGCTTAAACAGATGATTATAGAGATGATTGAGAGAAACAATCTTGAACTGGGTATTGTTTATATGCAATTTTCCAGGGGGACTTCTCCTAGAAACCATGCATATCCTGGTACAGATGTTTCACCGGTGCTTACCGCCTACACCCGTGAAACCACAAGGCCGGTTGAATCAATGAGAAATGGCGTTAAAGCTATTCTCATTGAAGACATCCGCTGGCTGCGATGTGATATAAAGAGCCTGAATTTGCTGGGCAACATCATGGCGAAGCAAAAAGCAGCCCAATCCGGCTGCTTTGAAGCCATTCAGCATCGCGGGGATACAGTGACTGAGGGAAGTTCTTCCAATATAGCCATTGTAAAGGATGGAACACTTTATACACACCCTGCAACAAATTTGATTTTAAATGGCATTACCCGCCGCAAGATCAATGAGATCTGCAGGGAAAATGGAATAGCACTTGAAGAATCAGCTTTTACTAAGGAAGATTTGCTGGCCGCAGATGAAGTCTTTATGTCCAGCACCTCAGCTGAAGTTACTCCGATTATCGAGATTGAAGGAAAGCTGATTGGAAATGGAAGTCCAGGCCCTATCACAAATAAATTACAAAACCTTTTTGAAGAGGCTATTGAAAAACAGTGCGGCAGCTTGACTGATAAAATTAGGTAATTCTTAAACGAAAGACCCCAGGAATATTTTCTGGGGTCTCTTACCTTAGCTTATTCAAACTGAAACAGATCGCTTGAAAGATATCTCTCTCCAGTATCGCAAACGATGAATACGACAACATCGTCCGGCTTTAGCCTTTTTGCAACCTGGATGGCGGCATAGCAGGCAGCTCCTGAAGAAGGACCGACTAATATCCCTTCTTCTCTTGCCATTCTGCGTGTTGTATCATATGCTTCTTCATCTTTGATTTGATGGATTTCATCATAAACATCGGTATTGAGAATTTCAGGAACAAATCCCGGACTTGTGCCGACAAGCTTGTGCCTGCCAGGCTTTCCGCCTGATAGGACGGGCGAGCCTTTTGGCTCCACTACATGCACTTCCAACCCCGTATAATGCTCTTTCAGAACTTCACCTGTGCCGGTAATCGTGCCGCCCGTACCTGCCGTGGCAACGAAGGCAGACAATGGTTTGCCGATTTCCTTCATAGCCTCAATAATTTCGATGGCAGTTGAGTGACGGTGTGCATCAGGGTTAGCGTTATTTTCAAATTGCATCGGCACAAAGCTGTTTGGAATTTCCCCAGCCAGTTCATTAGCCTTTTTAATAGCACCGGGCATTTTGTCATCACCAGGGGTCAGGACAACTTCTGCTCCATATGCTTTCAAAAGGTTGATGCGCTCTGCCGTCATAGTATCAGGCATAACCAGAATGGCCTTATAGCCGCGGGCTGCTGCATTCATTGCCAGCCCAATGCCGGTGTTCCCGCTTGTTGGTTCAATAATGGTTGAACCAGGTTTTAATTTGCCTGCTTTCTCCGCTTCGATAATCATATTATATGCCGCGCGGTCTTTTACACTGCGGCTTGGATTGTAGAATTCAAGCTTTGCATAAATGCTTGCGCCATTTTCAGGTGCCAGCTTATTTAATTTTACAAGTGGAGTATCTCCAATTAAGTCCGCAAGATTGTTGACAACTTTCATCTGACTCTCCCTTTCAAAAATGACTTTATTTAAGGCTGTTTTCTAAAGGTTTGTTGCTTTTTGTTTTTATTTACTGAGTT
>NZ_NPDG01000077.1:0-10682 GCF_002272225.1 Bacillus sp. 7894-2 | reverse complement strand
ATTGATAGGCCAAAAACAACAATAAATACGAAAAAAGCCTTATTTAATAACAAGGAAGTTTACTCTATAGAACTATTATCTTTGTTATTTTATGTCAATTTGTTTAATATCATCCTGATAAAGGAAATCTATATCTATCCGTATTATATCCATCATACTAAAACAGACTATTCCAATCAAATCAAAAGGAATTAGAAGGGATACAAAAATAAGAGAACAAACAGAAAGTATCTGCCAATTTTAACAGATGTTTGTTAAAATAAGTGGAAATATGGAGGAATATCAAGTGTCTAAACAAATGAATGCTCATTTTTTCTTTGCGGTGAAATTGCCGGAAGAAACAAAGGAAAAGTTGAAGGAATATATGGAATGTGTAAGTCTCAAACTGCCTTTTAGCCGCTGGGTTCACCATGAGGATTATCATATTACATTAGCATTTCTGGGATCGGCCCCTGAAGACAAACTGCAGAAAGCTGTCAGGCTTGCAGCTGACTCGATCAGAAACGAAAAATGTTTTAGGCTGAAAATATGCAAACTTGGCGTATTCGGAAAACAAGACGCGCCAAGAATTTTCTGGTGTGGAACACAGCAGGACATGCATCTTCAAGACTTAAGATTGAAGGTATATTCAGCCTGTCAGGAAGCGGGATTTGAGCTGGAGACAAGACCGTTTAAGCCACATATCACCATGGCAAGAAAATGGGCCGGCACTGGTCCATTTCAGCAAAGTCTGCTCGATGTTAACAGTCCATTTAAAGACGGGCACCTTGAGTTTGAGGCTTCAGAAGTTGTTCTATATCAAACTCATCTGGATAAATCGCCGAAATATGAAAGCATTGCCATCTTTCCGCTATTGGCGGAATAAAATAATTACATACTTAAACAGTAAATGATAGATAGAAAGTTATTTACGAAAGCAGGCTAGGAGAATGGGACAGTTAATTAAATTGCAGGATTATGTATCACGTTACCAGCAGGACATTTTTGTTTATCCTTCCCGTTTTGTCAGGCTGAAAAAACAGCAGTGGGATAAATGGCATAAAGCGTGGGAATCAAATGAATCCTTTACCCCGCAATCCGTGCAGCATGATACTGCGGGCACAGCGGACTGGTCCGGTGAAGAAAAAGAGCCGCTGATGGAAAAACTAAAGGGGTTATTAAAAAGGGGCAGGAATGAAGAATTTGAGCAATATGATCCTATCGAAAATAAAGTGAAAAAGGAGGAAGATGTGCTTGAATTTGAAGCCTCCTTTGCTGTACGTCCAGAAACAATTGAGAATCTAAAACACCAGTTTCTGGACCAGCTTTACCGGTTCCAGATGAAATGGGCAACCTCCACACTAACGGAAAAATCATTTCCCGATAAGCACTACTATTATGATGAAAAGCTGAAGTATTTTCTGCAGAGATATCCGGATACGTATCTTGTCATGTATAATCCGATCTTTTTATTGAAAAGGGCTCCGGTTGAAACAGAAATTATTGTCATAGGACCGACAGAGGTATGGTGCATCAGCTTTTTGGAGCAGGAGGATTCGGCGGTATTCACAGGTTCAAAGGATAGATTCTGGACAAAAAAGGGAAAAGGGGAAGAAAAAAAAGTTCTGAATCCGCTGCTTGCATTAAATAGAACAGAAAAAATTATCCGAAAAATATTTGAAATTCATTCTATTGAATTGCCGGTTAAAAAAGCTGTACTTACGCGAAATGGCTATATTGATTATCCTGCAGCACCGGCAGATGTGCAGCTGGTCGAGAAAAGGACCTATGATCAATGGTTTCAGGCAATGAGAAGTCAGCGTTCTCCCCTCAAGCATGCTCAATTAAAAGGAGCACAGGCATTGCTTCAATATTGTCAGACTGCATCAGTCAAAAGACTGGAGTGGGAGAATCGGAATGAATCCTGAAACGTTCCACGGGGATAAACCACTTATATTCATTATTAATCCGCAGGCGAAAAATGGCTATTGCCTTAAAGTCTGGGGAAAGGTTGAGCAGATGCTGAAAGAGAAAAATATCTCGTACTCCGCAGTTAGGACAGAATACCGCGGCCATGCCAGGGAATTGGCAAAGATTTATATAGAACAGGCAGGCGGACAAAGATTGTATCTTGTTGCTGTGGGCGGAGACGGAACGGTTCATGAAGTAATGAATGGCGCGGCGGGTCATCAGAATGTGACTGTCGGGTTTATTCCAGGAGGGTCCGGGAACGACTTCTCGCGGGGCTTTGATATCCCTAAAGACCCTGGGGAATCTTTAACCGCAATACTTAAGGGAATTAGTCATTCTGTGAAGGCCGATATCGGAATGATTAGACACACGGATGGGAAAACAACATATTTTATTAATAATATGGGTGCAGGATTTGATGCACTGATTTCCCGGAAAGTAAACAATTCAAAGATCAAGGGTATCCTGAATCAGCTTTCTCTGGGCAAATTTGTATACGCTCTCTTTCTTATAAAAGAGCTGTTTTTCTATAAATGCTCTGATCTTGAAATCATCATTGACGAAAAAAAACATCAAATAAGGTCAGCCTGGTTTATCACTATTTCCAATCAGCCATTCTACGGAGGCGGTATGAAGATTTCTCCGGATGCAAACCCTTTTGATGGAATTCTAAATGTTACGGTAGTCCACAATATATCCAAGATTAAACTTTTGTTTGTATTTGCCTCTGTCTTCAAGGGGAGACATATAGGATTTAAAGAAGTTGCAATCCTGCAGGGCAAAAATATCAGCATTCGTTCTTCACACCCCATCCCTGCCCACGCAGATGGCGAGGTTCTGGACAGCACACCAATTTCAGCATCTGTTTGCCCGGAATTCATTTCAATAATTAAAGGATATGTTAAAGAAGGGTGATGATTTTTAGGAGAGAGCTGCTCTTAAATTACCGTCCTACTAAGCAAAGGAGCTGAGTTCGGAATGATAACGATTGAACGGACTTTTAATGCATACCTGGATGAAATGCACATCATTACGATTCTACTTCCTTTCAGCTATCATCAGGGACGTTCTTCCGGTTTCTCTCTCCTTTCAGACGTGGAGGAAGAGATTCCTGCAGACATATTGCAAAGCAACCCGATTGAGGACGCCGTTAAATATACATGCAAAATAGACCATAATGTGGAATTCGGGAAACAATACTGGATAGTGGATGAATATGGAGGGAAGACAGACCTGCAAATCGGAGCGGTCATTCGAACAAGTGATTTTGATGAGAAGTTCTATTATGACGGACCGCTGGGTATATCGTACAGCAAAGAAAAGACGTGCTTCAGGCTCTGGGCTCCGACAGCTGCAATGGTAAAGCTGAAGTTAAAAGGAGCATTGGAGGGGGAAGCGGAGCTTTTTCCGATGACAAGAGGAGAGAGGGGAGTCTGGAGCTGTGAAGTAACCGGCGACCTCGATCGTTTTCTTTATTCTTTCCTGGTATGCATTAACCTGGAATGGAAAGAAGCTGTAGATCCATATGCTGTGTCCTCGGCTATGAATGGTGAATATGGGGCTGTCGTCAATCTGGAAAGTACAAAAATAAAGAAGCCGGATCTTCCGCCGCTCCATCAGCCGACAGATGCCATCATATATGAAACACATATCAGGGATTTTACCATTCATCCAAGGAGCGGTGCACAACAAAAAGGCCTTTATCTGGGAGTGGGCGAGACAAACACTGTTGGCAGTGACGGGGAGCCGACATGCCTGTCATATGTCAAACAGCTCGGTGTAACTCACATTGAGTTTCTGCCTGTCCATGACTTTGAAGGTGTAAATGAAAAAAAACCAAAAGAGGAATACAACTGGGGTTATAATCCGCTCCATTTTAATGTCCCGGAAGGAAGCTATTCTTCCGATCCCCTGGATCCCTATTCACGGATTAGAGAATTGAAAGCTTTGGTTCAGGCTGTTCATTCCCAAGGGCTTAGAGTCATAATGGACGTAGTCTACAACCATGTATATATTCGTGAGCATTCTTCTTTTGAAAAAATCGTACCGGGCTATTTCTTCCGCCATGATCAATATGGAATGCCTTCAAATGGCACCGGAGTTGGAAATGACTTTGCTTCTGAGCGTCTGATGGCCAGGAAATTTATTGCTGATTCCGTATCATACTGGATGAAGGAATATCAAATTGATGGTTTCAGGTTTGATTTGATGGGTATCCTCGATATCGAAACGATGAATGAGGTTCGCAGAATTTCGGAATCAATTGACCCTGCTGTCATTATCATTGGAGAAGGCTGGGATTTGAATACCCCTATACCGGAAGGCCGGAAAGCAAGCATCCGCAATCAGGAAAAGCTGCCGGGAATCGGACAATTCAATGACTGGTTCAGAGATTCCATCAAAGGCAGCACCTTTAATTTATATGATAAAGGATACGCGTTAGGGAATGACCATTACTATGATGCGGCAAAGCAGGTATTGGCCGGAAGCATTGGCCTCGAAAAAAAAGAGAATGGGATCTTCCTCTCCCCATCGCAATCAGTAAATTATGTGGAATCCCACGATAATCACACTCTATGGGATAAGATCCTGGTTTGTTCTGAAAATGCGGATCCGATGACACAGCAAAAAAAGCACCGATTGGCAACCGTAATGGTACTCCTGTCACAGGGAATCCCATTTCTGCATAGCGGACAGGAATTTTATCGGACCAAAGGAGGGAATGGAAACAGCTACCGAGCTCCAGACTCCATTAATCAACTGGACTGGGAGAGAAAATCACGTTATTTCGATAATGTTGAATATATTAAAGGGATGATCAGCATTAGAAGGTCAATTCCTCTTTTCAGGCTTGCAGATGCGGAATTAATCCGCAATTCCATGCGGTTCATGGATATTAAAAAACCGCTAATTGGATATGTCTTAACCAGCTCTGATCAAAATGCCGGGTGCAGCCATGCTGCAGTTATTATCAACCCTTCAGCGACGGAAGAAGAAATCTTGCTTCCGGATGGGGATTGGGACCTTATTGCGGATGAACATACCGCCGGCAATTCCACCATACGTAAGATAAGCACCAAATTCACAATTCCGCCAATAAGTTCATATGTACTGGTTTGCAGAAAATAGAAAAAATCTGATAAGCACACAAGCTGCGGCTTTTTTCTGCAAACATTACCTTTAATTGGGAAATGCTGATGTAAAGACCTGAAAAAACATCATTTTTCCTGATGATATTCCGTAAACCTAAATAGATGCACTTGACGAAAAAAGCCAGTAAGAATAAAATTTATAAAGATGGCTATTGTGAGGAACTTACATCAATAGCTCTTTTTTTATTTTAAGTTCCCATTACATGGCTGGTTTTGTATTTGCTGTTTACTTTTGTGCATTATTGGTGCTTTACTTAATTAACCTGATAAACAGCTATATTTGCGTAAATGCATTATAGTCGAATAGAACATAACATTACTAAGCAACGGCCCTTTTATAGGCCATGGCAAAATAAGTCTTGATCAAAAAACAGGGCTTATTTTTCAACTCAAGCTATTTAACAACCAATGGCTTATTGAATTGCAGGTGAACAATTTTGGAACATTTATTTGGACATGACTGGGAGATTGTTCCCGCCGGAGGGGCGACAGGGGAAGCTTTTTATGCAAAGAACGATGAGCAGAGGCTTTTTCTTAAAAGAAACTCTTCTCCTTTCCTGGCGGTTCTATCTGCGGAAGGAATCGTCCCGAAACTTATCTGGACAAAAAGAATGGAAAATGGGGACGTTATAACTGCCCAGCAATGGCTTAATGGACGGGAGCTGAAAGCTTCTGACATGAACCGGGAAAGCGTGGCTAAGCTTTTGAGTAAGATCCATTCTTCAAAGCCGCTGCTTGGTATGCTGACAAGAATGGGGAAGTCTCCGCTGCAGCCTGAAACTCTTCTGCATTTGATTGAGGAAGAGCTGGACTGTGATCTGAAGGAGCAGGCTGCTGTTATTCAGTCAGTCGATTTCCTGAAAAAAGAAGTTTCGCACATCCGCTGTGAAGAAAATACGGTGTGCCACTGCGATGTGAATCATAACAACTGGCTGCTTGCGGAAAACAACCAGCTGTACTTGATTGATTGGGATGGAGCCATGATAGCAGATCCCGCCATTGACCTGGGCATGCTGCTATATTGGTACATTCCTAAAGAAGAATGGCCGAATTGGCTTGAGCGGTATGGCATTCAATTGACAGATGATTTGCTGCTCCGCATGAAATGGTATGTGATTGCACAGACTTTGACATCTATTCAATGGCATAAAAATAAATTCAGATTCCAGGAAATGGACAAGTGGCTTTCTTACCTGGATGAGCTTCTTTGAGATTTACGAAAATTGATCAATATCCTGTACCCATTGTGATAAATCATTCTGATGGGATTCAATGTGGGTATCCAACTGGGAAGAATTGATTCCATGCTGACTGTATTCATAAATTTCTTCTAATACTGTTTTTACGTTTTGATTAATGTTTCCGTTGATCATTAATGACTTAACGAGGCGTTCCAATTGTTCACATTCTGAAATAGAGCCACAGCAATCTGTCTGATGGTTGCTTAAAATATCTTTTAATAAATTTAATTGATCCTGGTGTCCAAGCGGCATGAAAAACATCCTTTCTGTTGAATCTTTAAAATAAATGCAAAAGGAATTCACTTTAGGTTGTGGATTCCTTTTTTATTTATTCATGCGGGGATGTAATTTAAGTGATTAAATGCCATCAGGTTAAACTGCTGGCAAGGGATAAACCAATTTAGCAAATCCCTCTAAAAATAAAGTTGCATCACAGGGATGGGCATGATATTGTTTGAACGATATTAATTTTTAGGAGTGTCAATATGCGACAGCGAAATAAACCTTGGGCAAAGGATAAGTTGGCCGACTATCCTCAATACGTAATTTCAGAACCTGAAAAGAATAAAGGAAAATGGAATGAAGCATTTGATAAAGATCAGCCCCTTCATATAGAAATTGGGACAGGCAAAGGCCGCTTCCTAACTGGTATGGCGAAAGCAAACCCGGATATTAACTATATTGGAATCGAGCTGGCTGAGAGCGTTATTGTCACCGCACTGGATCGGATCATTGAGGAGGAGCTTTCAAATATAAAGCTTTTGAATGTAAACGCAAATGATCTTCGTGATTTCTTTGAAAAAGGCGAAGTCAATCGTGTCTACCTCAATTTTTCAGATCCATGGCCTAAGAAGCGTCATGCAAAACGCAGGCTGACTTATAGAAGCTTCCTGGAAATTTATGAAGATATTCTTGTGGATAAGGGAGAAATCCACTTTAAGACTGATAACCAGGGACTGTTTGAATCTTCTCTTATGAGTTTTTCCGATTATGGCATGCTGCTGACATTTGTCAGCCTCGACCTTCACAATAGTGATTATGAAGAAAACATCATGACCGAATATGAAGAAAAGTTCTCATCAAGGGGAAGCCGTATATTCCGGTGTGAAGTGCAATACAGATAATTGAGTCTATCCATATGGATAGGCTTTTTTATTGATATTCAAACATGAATAATTTAAATATTTCTACAAGTAAGCGCTTAAATGTTATGATGTTATAAAGATAAGCGAGCGCTTGCTCAGAAATATTAAATGGAGGAGATACTCATGGAAACATTGGAGTTAAAGAACATAAAGATATCCTGGCTTCGCGGCGGTGTCACATATCTTGACGGTGGAGCCATGTTTGGTGTAGTTCCGAAGCCTTTGTGGTCAAAAAGATATCCATGCAATGAAAGAAATCAGATCGAGCTGAGAACAGATCCCATTCTTATTCAATTTGACGGCAAGAATATTTTAGTCGAAACAGGTCTGGGAAACGGGAAACTGAATGAAAAACAGAAGAGGAATTTCGGAGCGCTTGAAGAGTCGTTTGTTGAACAGGATTTAGCTAAGCACGGTTTGTCCCCTGGAGATATCGAATATATCCTTATGACGCATCTTCATTTTGATCATGCCTGCGGACTGACAAAACCGGAAGAAGGAAAATTCTCGTCTGTATTTCCGAATGCCAGAATCATCGCATCACGGGTTGAATGGGAGGAAATGAGAAATCCTAATATCCGCTCCAGAAATACATATTGGAAAGAAAACTGGGAGTCCATTCAGGATCAGGTGGAAGTGTTTGATGGAGAGTGGACAATCGGCCCTATTAAAATGGTGCATACAGGCGGCCATAGTGACGGACATTCCATCCTGGTTATAGAAGATGAAGACGAGACCGTTATTCATATGGCTGATATAATGCCAACACATGCCCATGCAAATGTTTTATGGGTCCTCGCTTATGATGACTACCCGATGGATTCCATCAGCGCCAAGGAAAAATGGATGGAATACGGCATGAAAAGAAATGCTTGGTTCACTTTTTACCACGATGCTTTTTACAGGGCAGTCAAGTGGGATGAAGCAGGAAATATGCTTGAAAAAGTGGAAAAGGAAAAAAGCTAAAAAATCCCCATCCGGGGATTTTTTAATACAACTCGGCTGCTGGCGATTAATGCAGCGGGAAGACGTCCAAAATGGTTCCAGTCTCCGCATCGGCAATGAACTCATACTGCTCGGCTTCCTCACCGGAAAATCTTGAGATGCCGCCCTTATAAACCTGATATTTTAAATGGCCCTTTTCATAAGGTTCAGCTTTCATTTGAATCCATGATCCGCTTATCGGACCATCCTGTTTAAAAGCATCCTTTGCATTAGCTAAAGCTCTTTCAGGGGAAACAGCAGTTTTTTGCGAAAGCAATTCCCTTGCTGCGTATCCGCTTGCCAAACCAACTCCTACACCTAACATAAAAGATTTCCAATTCATAATAGCACCTCCCCAGGCTGATGATAAAAGTAATTCATTATTAAAATTTTCTGTTTTCCAAATCTATCTTACCAAAAATAGGCTGGAACTAAAATAAATATTGCATTTCGCCAGTCGAAATTTCCTGTCTGAAATGGTGGAAAGACGTATGAAAGTTCTGTAAAATAAAATTATACATACTGTAATAGACAATCTAAGGATTGAAAAAGGAGAAGAATAGATGAACGAAAATACTTTGCAGCTTTTTAAAACATTGACAGAGTTGCCGGGGGCACCTGGAAACGAGCATTTAGTCCGGAAATTCATGCGTGAACAAATCAGCCAATATACAGATGAAGTTGTCCAGGATAAGCTGGGAGGCATCTTCGGAGTTAAAAGAGGCGATGAAAGCGGTCCGACTGTAATGGTAGCAGGACATATGGATGAAGTGGGATTCATGGTCACCAGCATTACAGATAATGGAATGATCCGTTTTCAGACACTTGGAGGCTGGTGGAGCCAGGTTTTACTTGCACAAAGAGTACAAATTATTACAGATCATGGACCTGTGACAGGAGTTATCGGTTCCATTCCTCCGCATCTTTTAGACGAAGCCAAGCGCTCAAAACCGATGGAAATAAAGAATATGCTGATTGACATTGGGGCGGATGACCGTGAAGATGCCAAAAGAATAGGCATTAAGCCAGGGCAGCAAATTTTGCCGATCTGTCCATTCACACCAATGGCAAATGAAAAGAAAATTTTGGCGAAAGCCTGGGATAACCGTTACGGATGCGGCTTGGCTGTGGAGCTTTTAGAGCAAGTCCAGAATGAAGCTCTTCCCAATATCCTTTTTTCAGGAGCAACAGTTCAGGAAGAGGTTGGCTTAAGAGGTGCACAGACAGCAGCGAATATGATCAATCCTGATATTTTCTTTGCGCTGGATGCGAGCCCTGCCAACGATATGACAGGGGATAAAAACGAGTTCGGGCACTTAGGCAAGGGAGCTTTGCTTCGGATACTGGACCGTTCAATGGTAACACACCGGGGCATGAGGGAATTTGTACTGGATACAGCCGAAACGAATAACATCCCATATCAGTATTTCGTCTCACAGGGCGGAACAGACGCCGGAAAAGTTCATGTATCAAACGAAGGTGTTCCCAGCGCAGTAATCGGCATCTGCTCCCGCTATATTCACACACATGCATCTATCGTGCATGTCGACGATTATGCAGCGGCAAAAGAATTGCTTGTTAAACTTGTAAAGTCTTGTGACCGTTCAACAGTAGAGACAATTCGTCAAAACAGTTAATCAGATGAGACAGCAGGTGCTGTCTCTTTTTCCTGTCAAAAGAAAGGAGCATTTATGAAAATCATCATTGGTTCAAAAAATCCTGCAAAGATTTCGGCAGTACAGGCGGCCTTTAGTGATTATGAAGCAGACATTATGTCCGAAGATGTGCCCTCGGGAGTGAATGATCAGCCGTTTTCGGATGAAGAAACCATTAAAGGGGCCATTAACAGAGCTTTTGGAGCACTTGAGATATCCGGAGGTCAAATCGGCATTGGGTTAGAGGGAGGTGTGCAAAAAACAGAATATGGGCTTTTTCTCTGTAACTGGGGGGCTCTGGCGGAAAAAGAAAAGCCTCCGATTATTGCAGGCGGAGCAAGGATTCCTCTTCCTGAAGCTGTTGCAAAAAGGCTATCAGCTGGCGAAGAACTGGGCCCTGTCATGGATGATTATGCACAAATAGAAAACGTCCGTAAAAATGAAGGAGCAGTTGGAATTTTTACAAATGGGCAGATTGACCGTGCTGCCATGTTCTCGCATGTCATGAAGCTTCTTATCGGGCAATATGAATATAGAAAAAGGGGATAGCTTAGC
>NZ_NPDG01000076.1:0-504 GCF_002272225.1 Bacillus sp. 7894-2 | reverse complement strand
TGAACTATACCCCGGATAGCGGACACTGATAAAAAAGTGCCCCTATCTGGGGTTTTTTGTGTTTCAATAGATTTAATGAATATGGGCGGAGGATTAACATGAGTAAGAATATTTATAATGAATTTCAAATTAAAGAGCTTGAAAAGAATCCTAATGTTTTATGCGCTTCTGAAAGGTCAATCTCCTATAGTCCTGAGTTTAAGCTAAAAGCAGTTACGGATTATAAAAATGGAAAAGCACCGTCGCAAATCTTTATTGAACAGGGCTTCGACCTGGACATGATCGGTAAGAAACAACCCCAGCGTTGTCTTAAACGTTGGAGGGATTCATATGAAAGGTTTGGAAAGGAAGGTTTCCTTACGGAACGTAGAGGCAAAGGGAGTACCGGGCGTCCTTCTTTAAAGCAACTTTCCGTAGAAGAGAAATTAAAAAAAGCTGAAGCAAGAATTAAATTCCTTGAGGCAGAGAATGACTTCTTAAAAAAGCTGGAAGAGTTAGAAAGGC
>NZ_NPDG01000075.1:0-597 GCF_002272225.1 Bacillus sp. 7894-2 | reverse complement strand
AGGCGTTGAAGAAGAAACGATATTAACGGCAGCTGAGAAGTTTTCGCTGATCGAGAAAACAATCAGAATTCATCAGTTAAATAAAGTTGTTTCCTACCTGTGTGAACTGGCAGGTGTCAGTCGAAGTGGCTACTATGATTGGTTGAAGGCTGCACCATTGCGGGCACAACGTGACGATCAGGATGAATTGGACATAGAGTTAATCCGAGAAATTTTCATAAGCAAAAGAGAAAAAGTAGGTGCCCTCCAGATTAAAATGGTTATGGAGAATGAGTATTCAGCTGTAATGAACCACAAGAAGATTAGACGTTTAATGGCAAAATATAATCTTGTAGCTAAGATAAGGAAAGCCAATCCATATCGTAAGATGGCTAAGGCAACTCAGGAACATCGAACCTGCCCTAACCTTCTTGACCGTGAATTCAATCAGGAAGTGCCAGGAAAAGTTCTGCTTACTGATATTACTTATCTTTATTATGGAAAGGGCCAAAAAGCATATTTATCCTGCGTAAAGGACGGAGCTACAAAAGAAATTCTTGCCTACTACCTTTCCACGTCTTTAGAGATGGATATTGTTTATAAAACGTTAAAAAAGTT
>NZ_NPDG01000074.1:0-21955 GCF_002272225.1 Bacillus sp. 7894-2 | reverse complement strand
GATAGGCAGCCTGTTTTTAATTTAGGGTATTCTTATCCTGCTCAAGCAAATGCTTGTATTTAGGATTATTGGCAACAAATTCATGGAGCCTGCTGCCATAGTTTTCGATCCATTGCCTTACAATTCTTTCTGTCATTTCAGCACCCTTATATTCTCTGCCAGCCTTGGCATATGTTGCTTCGAAATCCTCCCAAAGCAGTTCAATCCATGTCTGGGCCTGACTTGCTGAAAGCAGGTCATTCTTTTCCAATAAAAGCTCATAAAACTTTTGCTGGTACTCATTCATAAAAATCACCTCTTTTCCATTTATTAATCCCGTTAATCCTTCATAGCCTCAAGTAAAATACAAATAATAGTATTACGTGATCAGCTATTTGCCGGTCACGCTCTTATTCCGGTTTAGGAGGCTTGTTATGCGCAATAAATCGAGAAATTTCCCAAATCAGAACAATATAAAATTGGAGGGGGAGCCGCGGGCAAAAGCAGAGTATGCTTCACGCCGGGCGGATGGCACCATTAACACCCACCCTCAGGAACGAATGAAGGCTTCTACAGACCGCGAAAGTGACACACCTGAATTTTAAAATACAGGGAGGCTTGGTTATGGGAAACAGCAAAAACTTTTTTGGTGATAATCCGTATTCCAGTCCATTTACTTCACCGCACTTTAGGCCAAAACGTGCACATTCACAAGTAAATGGCGAGACCCAGCAAACTCAAGACCTCATTATTTTAAAAAGGCAGATTCGCAAAAACTCTTAAGGTGAAACATCAATCAGGGGGGGGCTTCCCCCTCTGATTGTTTCTTACTGCCCAGTCAGTTCACCCTTTTCCCGCTAATTTTTTCAGCATGGAAATGGGCAGAGCTTCTTCTCCTTTGCTTCCATTCAGCCGGAATCCCCAGGCAAATACACCATTCATATAGTCAATTTTAAAGTAAACTCCCGGATCCCCATCGATTTCATAAATTTCACCGGGTAAAAAATCATCCGGGTTGAGCAGGTAGGATTTCGCCATAATTACTTTGCGTTCAAGCACGGCAAACTCATTTACCATCCCCATCTGTTCCGCTTTCTTTGCTTTTTCATTTAAACTGGCAATTTCCTGCTGAAGCTCATACGTAGTCATTGTACTGTATCTTTTTTCCTGCATATTAATATCCTCTTACTTTCTTCAGATAGTTACATTTACAGTTAAGGCTTCCATAGCTAAGTATATGAGAAAATGCCCGTTTAGAAAAGGCTCCTGCTTTTGTTTTTGATGCCTAATCGCATGTGTTGGACTTTTTTGCTAAGATGGTGACTATAAGACGTTTTAAAGGAGGATTCAGATGAAATCAGTCATCATTACCGGAGCAGGGTCCGGCTTGGGAAAAGAGCTTGCTTTATTGTTTGCGGGACAGGGATTTCATATTGTTTTAACAGGCAGGACATTGGATAAGCTTCAGAGTGTGGAACAGGAAATTCATGAAGCCGGCGGAAGCGCTCAATGTTTTACAGCAGATATCACACAAACCAATGAGATAGCCAAATTAATGGAGCAACTCCAAAACCATGAACTTTATGGCCTGATAAACAATGCCGGGGTTGGGCATTTCGGGCCTGTTAACAGCCTTTCGGAGCAAAATATCGAGGACATGTTCGACACCAACACGCTCGGTACTATTTACATGACACAGGCGGTTCTGCCCTTTTTAAAAGACGAAAACGAAGGCCTGCTGATGAATATCATTTCGACTGCGGGCTTAAAAGGGAAAGTAAATGAATCCGTGTATGTGGCAAGCAAATTCGCTGTAAGGGGTTTTACGGAGAGCCTTCAGAAGGAACTGGAGAATACAAATATTAAAGTTAAAGCAGTTTATATGGGCGGCATGGACACCCCTTTCTGGTATGAAAGCGACCATATTAAGGATAAATCGAGGCTTCGTTCTCCTAAAGAAGTGGCAGAAATGATTCTGGATCATATGGAAGAAGACTCAATTGTCATCGAGTCAAAAAAATAACACATGGGCTTCCATGTGTTATTCTTCTTCACTTAAAAATTGCTCTATTAAATCAAAAGAAAAACCTTTTCTGAACAAGGCTTGCTTCATTTTCTGCGTATATTCGAACTCAGGAAGGTTTGCATATTTCTTTCTTGCTTTTTCCGCCTGGAACCTCAGGGCAGCCAGTTCTTCATCCTCTTCTTTTTCAATCTCCGTTTCAGATACGGCTTCTTGAATGATGTCGAAATTAAAGCCTTTGCGCATTAACATCTGTTCCAGCTTTTGTTTAAGGATTTTTGATGAATCACGGGCATATTTCTTTGAATACTTTTCACACAGCCTTATGGCAGCAGCTACTTCAGCATCCCTTGGATATTCCTCCAATGCCATTTCGATTAATTGAGGGGAAATCCCTTTCTCCTTCAGTTCTGTGCGGATCAGGCCTTTTCCTTTATCTGATGTGTTCATTTGTGTACGCACAAAAGCTGCTGCAAATTCTTCATCATTTAGAAAATGGTAATTATACAATTTGTGGATAACTTCCTGAATAACCGGATCTTCCACTTCTTTTTCAGCTAAATGATTGCGGACTTCGGTTTCTGAGCGCATTCTTCTGGATAAATAATGAATAGCCCTGTTATAGGCTTTCCGGATATCATCCTGATAGCCAATTTCATTTAAAGAGAATTCATCTAGCTCCATTCCTTTTTTGAGCTGATGCTTAATTAAAACATCTTCATCCACACTAAATGCATATTCTTCACCTTTCCCATAATCCATATATATATTGTAGCGGTCTGTGTTTTTTTTCTGGACTGTGATTTTCGTAATAGTCGGCATTTTCTCCACCTCTTATCTTAAATGTAACACATCCAAAAAAGGATTTTGAAAGAAAACGTCGTAAAATGTACCAAAGGATATGACACTTGAAAGGGGAATTTCCCATGAGAATAGCCATCGCGGGCGGAACTGGTTTTGTTGGAAGCGCCTTGGTTAAAAAATTACTGGATAAAAAACATGAACTATTCATTCTTACAAGAAATACAGCAAATAAAAACTCTTCTAAAAATCTGAATTATGTACAATGGCTGAACGATGATGACTCACCTGAGGATGCTCTGGAAAGCATTGACGTATTTATCAACCTGTCCGGTGAGTCCATTAACAGCGGGAGATGGACAGATGAACGCAAAAAGCGTATATTAAACAGCCGCATTACTGCCACAAGGGAAGTTCTCCGCATTATTAGCCGCCTTGAAGAAAAGCCGTATACATTAATCAATGCCAGTGCGGTCGGTTACTATGGCACATCCCTGAATGAAACCTTTACAGAATTCAACAGGAAAAGCGGCACTGATTTTTTAGCTGAAACAGTAAGACGCTGGGAAGAAGAGGCCTCCAAAGCAGAAGAGTTTGAAGTCCGGACCGTTTTCTGCAGATTTGGAATCATTCTCGAAAAGAACGATGGAGCCCTTCCGCGAATTGCCCTTCCCTACAAGCTATTTGCCGGAGGGCCTGTTGGAACTGGTGATCAATGGGTTTCATGGATTCATTTAGATGATGTTGTAAACGGAATCCTTTATTGTATTGAACACGAGCAGCTGCAGGGGCCCGTTAATTTTACATCTCCAAATCCCCTGACAATGAAAGAATTTGGAAAAATACTTGGTGACGCCCTTAATCGTCCCCACTGGCTGCCAGCTCCCGGTTTTGCTTTAAAAATAGCTCTCGGGGAAATGAGTACACTGGTATTAGAAGGGCAAAAAGTCCTTCCCGAAAAACTGCAGGCATCCGGCTATAAGTTCTTATATAAGGATTTACGTTCAGCTCTCAGGAATATTTATCAATGAAATTTGTATCATTTATGTCAAATAAGGGAAAAATAAAGTAAGTGCGTACCCTTATTCTGAAAGGATGATACAAAGTGGATAAAAAGAAAAGAGACAAATCCAAAAGCACGTTATCAAGCATGCAGGAAGTAACTTATTCAAGAGAATTCAAACGGGCTGACAAAGTCGGCGGATTCGCAGGCAGACAGCCTAAACATTAATTTCCACTCATAACACCCTGATCGATGGTACATGATAAAGGTACGGAAACACCTGAGTTTCCGTACCTTTATTGCTGAAAGGGGTTATTTGCAATGGGCCGTGCACATGGACATAAAACTCGTGATAAAAACAAAGCATCACTTCCACAAGTACCGAAAAACATGAAGTCTGACGGCATTGACGTAGAATTTAACCGCGAACTTGCCGATCATGATGATCTCGAGGCAATGGCACGTTCCAAGGCTGCCGATCAGCGGGCAAAAAGCCGCAAAAAGCGCTAAGCCAAAGGGTAAAAAAGAAGCAGGAACACCAGGTTCCTGCTTCTTCCTATTTCTGCTTAGTGGGTGTGTGCTTCTCTTTTGCCTATGCCGTGACCGCCTTTCATCATTGTCTTGATATAAGGATAAGCAAATCTGTCAATTCCCCAGTAGTAAGCACCTGCGCCTGTAAATAGAAGGATAATTGCTGCTGTATACAGTATTGGATTTGTACTTGTTGTTCCTGCTAATAAGAAGTTTAGATTCATGAAAGCTGCTGCAATTAAAGCCGGTATGGTCGCAGCTCCGAGTATAAGGCCAACCCCGACAAGAACTTCGCCCCATGCCACTAGAGTGCTGAATAAATCCGCGTTTGGCAGTGCTACATTTTCAAGGAACCCCGCATACCAGCCCTGCACTGCCGGATGATCTCCAGCTGCTTTGGCAATGGCCCCCTGCATGAATCCGCCTGCATCAAATCCGTCTGCTACCTTATGCCATCCTGCTTCAAGCCATTGTATACCAAGCCAGACTCTTAATACTGTCCAAACAACTGCTGCCTGAGGAGTTTTCCACCATTTCATTATAATCATCTCCATATTATTATTGTGAATAATTTCACATAATATCTTAAATTTTTTCCCTCTTGGGGAATTAAAAAGCCGGCCAGCTCTTAGGAGGAAAGGATGCTGTACTGAAGTTGTTTTATGAAGTATTTTGTGAAATGCTTCACTAACTTTCCTCACTTATAATATACTCCATCCCTCCCTTTTTCGCAATACACTTCACCAATTCTTCACAATTATTGGGCCATCATAAACAAGCTGTTTTCATCCTGTCAAAGCGGGAATAGTAAGAGAGTATTGTGTAAATTTATTGCTGTATTAAAGGAGGCCTTTTGACATATGCTGGAAAACTTATTGAAAGATCTCATTTCCATTGACAGTTCTTCAAAGGAGGGAGCAAACCAGGCCATTGAATATTGTCATCAATGGCTGTCAGGGCATGACCTCCCTTCAAGAGTCATCGAAAATAACGGCTATAAAATGGCTGTCTGTGAAATTGGAAGCGGGGATCAGACCATTATTTTTAATGGACATGTGGATGTTGTTTCAGGAAAGAATGAACAGTTCATTCCTGTAGAAGTCCGCGATAAGATCTATGGACGTGGAGCTGCGGATATGAAGGCCGGGGTTGCCGCCATGATGTCCGCGGTAAAAGAGCTCAAAAATATGCCCATAGGCGTAAAAATACAGCTTCAAATTGTTTCAGATGAAGAAATCGGCGGCTTTAACTGTTCCGGGTATTTAGCAGAACAGGGATATCGCGGCGATTTTGTCATATGCTCTGAACCCACTCAGCTTGGAATTGCGCTCGAAGCAAAAGGCGTTATCAGGCTGGACATTGAAATAGAAGGAGACCCTGCACACGGCAGCCGTCCATGGGAAGGAATCAATGCTATCGAAAAGGCTTTTGAAGTGCATCAAAAGCTATTAAAATTGCCTTTTGCAAAGGAATCATCCGAATTTTACCCATACCCTTCGATTAATCTTGCAAAAATAACCGGTGGGGATGTTTATAACAAGGTGCCTGAAAAATGTGTAATGTCGTATGATATCCGCTATTTGCCGCACCAGAACCATGAAGAGATCATCAAGCAAATCGAAGGTATCACAGATGGGGAAATTATCATGAATATGTTCTCAAAGCCGCTTGTGACAGCCAGAGACAATCCTTTCATACTGATGCTTGAACCCATTGTGGAAAAGCACACCGAAGATAAAGCTGTTTTCTTTGGACAGCATGGTTCTGCGGATACAGTGTTCTTTGCCAATTACGGGATACCGGCCATTGAATTTGGCCCAACCGGCATGAACTGGCACGGTGATAAGGAATACGTTCTGCCGCATTCCATTCATTTATATGAAAAAATGCTGATCGACTTTGCTATGAAATTTTCAAATTAGAAGGCTTTTTTAATGCGGATAGTCTCCCGATATGGTAAAAGTTAGAATATATGATTAAAGGGGGATTCCACAGAAATGAGCTCTATTAGTTTATTAAAAAAATCAGCAGGCATTGTACTGGAGAAAAAGAACCTGACAAATGTCACTGCCAGAGTCGGTCTGGTGCTGGACATTTCCGGCTCCATGCGCAAGTTATATAAAAACGGGACCGTCCAGAGGGTTGTGGAGAGAATCTTAGCTGTTGCCAGCCAATTTGATGATGATGGAGCATTGGATGTCTGGGTCTATGATAATGAATTTTCCAGGCTGAAGCCGGTAACCGAACATGACTTTGAAGGATATGTGGATCAGTATATTTTAAATAATGATCTGATACACAAATTCGGAAGAAATGATGAACCACCGGTAATGGAGGATGTCATTCAGAAATATACCTCTGAAGATCCGAGCAAAGATCCTGCCTTCATTGTTTTCATTAATGATGGCGGCTGCAAAAGAACCATCAAAAAACCTGTTGTTTCATCATCCGATAAACCCTTGTTCTGGCAGTTTGTCGGGATAGGCGATTCAAACTTTGAGGTATTGGAAAAGCTGGATGAAATGGATGGCCGCTATATTGATAACGCAAATTTTTTCCACATTAAAGATGTAGAGGCCATTTCTGATAGCGAACTATATGACCTCCTGCTGAACGAATTCCCGGACTGGCTAAAAGAAGCAAGAGAAAAAAATGTCATTTGAGCGATAGCGAAAAGGCGGATTTGATCGTAATCAAGTCCGCCTTTTGTGTTGGGATAGCCATTGACTTCAAGCATTTGCCCCTGCTGCCGCCCTACCATGCAGCCGGTAATAAAAGCCCTCCTGTTCAAGCAGTGATTCATGTGTTCCTTCCTCAATAATCCTGCCCTCTTCCAGAACAAAAATTTTATCCGCATTTTGAATGGTGTTCAAACGGTGGGCAATGACAAAGCTGGTCCTTCCTTTCATCAGCTCCTGAAGGGCATCCTGAATTTTCAGCTCTGTCACGGTATCAATGCTGCTTGTTGCTTCATCCAGAATTAAGATGTCCGGGTTGGCCAGAAATGCACGTGCAATGGAAAGAAGCTGCTTTTGCCCCTGGCTGATGCCATTTCCGTCCTGGCTCAGCACTGTATCATACTGCTGAGGAAGTTTCATGATAAATGAATGGGCATTGGCAAGCTTAGCCGCCTCCACCACTTCTTCATCTGAAGCTTCCAGCCTGCCGTAGCGGATATTTTCGCGCACAGTGCCGCGGAATAAAAATGAATCCTGCAGGACAAATCCCATATGCTTTCTAAGGCTTTCTTTTTTCACATTGGCGATATCCTCGCCGTCAATTAAAATACGGCCTGAGTCCCGTTCATAAAAGCGGGAGAGCAAATTGATCATAGTAGTCTTTCCAGCACCTGTCGGACCAACGAAAGCAGCGGTCTGGCCTGCTTTGACATGGAGGTTTACGTTTCTTACCGTATTTCCGTCTTCTTCATACGAAAAAGAAACATCCCGGAATTCAACCTCACCTTTCACTTCGGCAAGCTCTTTCAGCTGCTCTTCATTTTGGAATTCTTCATCCTCATCCAAGATGTCAAAGACCCGCTCTGCTCCTGCAAGTGCAGATAGAAGAGTGTTAAATTGGTTTGCCAGGTCATTAAGCGGACGTGTAAATTGCCGGGAATACTCCGTGAACACGACAATCACACCAATTGAGATCATCCCATTCATGGCAAAAATGCCCCCTACCCCGGCGATAATGGCAAAGCTCAAGTTGTTCAGAACATTCATCAGCTTCGGGATAAACCCGGAATAAGTTTGAGCCCAAAACCCTGCCAGCTTAAGTTTTTTCCCTTTTTCCCGGAACTCGGCCATCACTTTCTGTTCCTGAGAAAAGGTCTTGATGATCCTCTGTCCTGATATGGTTTCTTCAATAAAGCCGTTCAGTTCTCCAAGATTCTTCTGCTGCTCTTTAAACAGCCTTCCTGTCCGTGCTGTAATCCATTTCATTCCAAAGAACATCAGCGGCACAATGATCAGGGTAATGAGCGTCAGCAAAGGGCTTAGCCAAAGCATGACGGAGACAGTGCCAATCAAGGTCAGCAGGCTGGAAAAGACCTGGATTACTGAACTGTTCAGAGTCGAGCTGACATTTTCAATATCGTTTGTGACCCTGCTCATCAGTTCGCCCTGCTGCCGCTTGTCAAAGAACGGAATAGGCAGCCTGTGCAAGTGGCCGAAAAGCTTCGTTCTCATCGTAAAAACCGTTTCTTGTGCAATGCCGATCATCCAATAGTTCTGAAACCAAAGGGCAAGCGAGTTCATCACATAAATGACTCCTAGCCAGATAAGTAAAGCGATAAATCCATCGCTGTTCTTTGTGACAATGTAATCGTCAATAGCCATTCCGACTAAATAGGGGCCAAGCAGACCCATCGCCGAGCTGATGACCACCATGAATAAAACGAGATATAGCAATCCCTTATTATAGGCTAAATAGGACCAGATTCTCCTTAGTGTGGCCCCCATGTTTTCAGACTTGGGCTTTTTCCCTTTTGAAAATTCGCCATTCAGCTCAAGAGGAATCTTTTTATGCTGGAAAGGTTCTTTAATTTGCTTAAGCATAGTTTCTGTTCTCCTCTCCAGACTGGGATTGAAAAATCCGTTTATACAATCCGGATGTTTTAAGAAGAGTCTCATGGTCTCCCTCAGCGAGAAGCACTCCATCCTCAAGCAGCAGGATTCTGTCTGCTTCCATGGCTGTACTGATTTTCTGCGTAATGATCATGGTTGTACAAGTATATTGTTTTAATGAACTAAGAAGTTTTGCTTCTGTTTTCATATCCAGTGCACTTGTGCTGTCATCAAGAAGAAGGATTTTTGGCTTACGTACAAGCGCCCGGGCAATGGAAAGGCGCTGTTTTTGCCCGCCGGATAAGTTAACACCCTTTTGCCCCACTCTTGTTTCATACCCCTGCGGAAGCTTCATGATAGTTTCATGTATTTGCGCATTGACAGCTGCTTCAGTAATTTCCTCCATCGCTGCATGTTCTTTTCCCCATGATATGTTTTCTTTCACACTGCCTGTAAAGAGCAGGGCTTCCTGAGGAACAAAGCCGATTTTCCTGCGGAGGTTCTCCATTTTCAATTCCCTGACATCCCGCCCATCAATTTCAACCTTCCCGCCAGTCACATCATAAAGGCGGGGGATAAGCTGGAATAAAGAGGTCTTCCCGGAGCCTGTTGCACCCATTATTGCCACTGTTTCTCCGGGTTGGATGATAAAGCTGATGCCATCGAGTACCTTCTCTGAAGTGCCGGGATATTCAAAAGATACATCTTTAAAGTGAATTTCCCCCCGGCTCACTGTTAAGTCCTTCCTATCATGAGATCCTTGACGGTCAGTCAAATCCACTTCAGTATCCAGTACCTCTGTTACCCGGTTTGCAGAGGCCCTTGCCCTGGAAAATGCCATGATAATCCAGGAAAAAATGGAGAATGCGGCCGTTATTCTGGTTGCATAGTTCACAATCGCAACCACCTCGCCTACCTTTACATCCCCTGCATTTACCTGTATGCTGCCAAACCAAAGGACTCCAAGAATACTAAGATTCATAATGAAAAGCAGAACAGGCATGGTCACTTCCATCAAACGTAATGCTTTAACGGTTCCATCTCTTAGATCCTCATTTGTGCGAGTGAAGCGTTTCACTTCATGATTTCTGCGGACAAATGCTTTAATTAGCCGGATCCCAGTCAGGTTCTCCTGCATGACGCTATTCACAGAATCAAGCTTTTCCTGGACTGCCTTAAAAAGCGCGCCGCCTTTTCCCATGACCCAAAACAGAAATAGAAAAAGGAATGGGGCCACAGCTGATAAGATAAGAGCAAGCTTCACATCTACCACAAAAGCCATAATCAGTCCGCCGATGATTAAAAGAGGTGCTCTCATCATGATTCGAAGACTCATAAAAACAGTATTCTGAAGCTGCGTAATATCATTCGTCATACGGGTAATTAATGAAGAGGTCGGAAAAAGATTAAAGTTGGCAAAGGAGAAGGATTGAACCTTGTCATATAAGCTTTTCCTTACATCAAAACCGAAGCTCTGGCTGACATGTGCAGCATAAAAGGAATTAATGACTCCAGCCGCAAAAGCCACAAAAGAAGCAGCCAGCATGATCCCTCCCCACTTCAGGATCTCCTGGAGATCATTCTGCAGGATGCCTTCATCTATAATTTTCGCCATTAATAATGGCTGAATAAGCTCAACAGCAAGCTCAGTCAGCATTAATGACAGAGCTATAGCCACCGCTATCCGGTAAGGCTTAAGAAATGCCAATACTTTCGCCATTTATAGTCCCCCAAGCTGTAATTGCAGTTAATATATGTATAATAATACTCTTAAAATCCTTCGACAAACTAAATAATCCTATCTTTATCATAATCCTTTTTACGAAATTTTTAAATAATTCCATTAAAAAAATTTAAAAACGCCTGGATCAGACCAGACGTCTATTCTTTCTTATATACTGGGGCAATCAGCTCAATCCTGTTTGTCCAGATGCCTCCTGAATAGCTCTCAGGGAGCCGTTTCAGGTCTTCCGGTCTGTCAAAGCCTTCCGACCAGCTTCCATCCCCGGCAACCACTATGACTCTTGTACCTGCTTCATCCATTCGGTTCAAGAACTTATTTGGCCAGCCCCACATCAGCTTTGTATACGATTCAGGAATATGAATCTGTGAGTTTTTGCAGGCATTTGGCACATAACCTGTCCATCCAGTACCTATATATGGCAGGAGGCAATCTTTCAATGTAGCCTTGGACATAACCCGCATTCCAGGCATTTCTTCCTTCAGTGCGGCAATTGGATTGTCTCCTCCATATACAGTTATTTTCTCCAATCTGTCTGCTGGAAACATCGACAGGTATTCAGCAAGCTTTACTCCTTCCTGTGAGTCATTGCTTTTAATATGGATTAAGAGATCTCCTTCCGGGAACTCTTCCATGACTTCATCCAGGCTTGGCATCATTCCGATTCCCTTACCGCGAAACGGGTGGGTTTTACCGTGATCGGCTGTATAGCCGTATCCAATGTCCAGCTTTTTTAATTCCTCCATTGTATACTCTCTCGTATTACCCTTTGCATTTGTCCGGCAATCCAGCGTCCAATCATGGAACACCGCAAATTGTCCATCCTTTGTAAGCTGTATATCCAGTTCAACTACATCTGCACCTGCCTCAAAAGCTGCTTTCATGGAAGGAATCGTATTTTCAAGAAAGTTATGCTCAGGCTCGTAAATTCTCTCAGCTGTACACGTCTCCCCTGTAATCCCTTCCATATGAAAGGTCTGTGCCATTCCTCTATGAGCGAGCAGCAGCGGCTTATCGTTTCTTTCTTTTGTAAGCAGGGAGCTGTTGTTTAAAAATAGAAATACGCCGAGAATTAATAAAGTTATCATTATCCGTTTTAAGATTTTCTTTTTCTTATTCATATGTCCTCCGGGTTTTGCACTCTAGCAACCGATTTAATCATAATGGAACCGATAAAAATATAAAAGGCCAAATCAAAAGATTCAGCCTTTTATATTTAACTTGATTTGCGCCCCAGGTAAGCTTCCATGATACGCGGATCATTCAGAAGCTTCTGTGAGCTTCCTTCAGCAACCATTTTGCCTGTTTCCAGGACATACCCATAATGTGATATTTTAAGTGCCTGCCTTGCATTCTGCTCCACCAATAGAACAGTCGTCCCCGCTTCATTAATTTCTTTAATGATTTTAAAGATGTCAGCTACTATAAGCGGGGCCAGCCCCATTGACGGTTCGTCCAGAAGCAGCAGCTTTGGCTTGCTGAGAATTGCCCTGGCAATGGCCAGCATCTGCTGCTGTCCGCCGGATAATGTTCCGCCAAGCTGCTTCTGCCTTTCTTCAAGAATAGGGAAACGCTCCATTACCTTCTTAATATCCTGGTCAACTTCATTGTCCTTCCGGTGGTATGCCCCCATCTCCAGGTTTTCAAGCACTGTCATTCCGGAAAGGATCTGGCGGCCCTCCGGCACAAGGGCAATCCCTTTGCGAAGCAGCTGGTCCGGCCTGAGCCCCGTTACATTCTCTCCCTGAAATTGAATGCTGCCAGCTTGGGGCTTAAGCATTCCGGAAATGGTCTTCATGGTCGTTGTCTTCCCTGCACCATTTGCGCCCAGGATCGTAACGATACTGCCCTCTTCCACTTCAAGGCTGATGTCTTTAAGAACCTGGATTTTCCCGTAAAAAGCGTTAATCCCATTTACCTTAAGCATACATATCCTCCTCCTCGCTGCCAAGATAGGCTTCGATGACATCAGGATTATTCTGGATTTCAGCAGGTGTGCCTTCAGCAATCTTCTTGCCGAAATTAAGGACGGCAATACGGTCGCATAATTTCATGACAAGCGGCATATCATGCTCAATCAGCAGGACCGTAATGCCCTGTTCCTGAATCTTTTTGATAAGCTGAAATAATTCGCTGGTTTCTGTTTCATTCATACCGGCTGCCGGTTCGTCGAGCAGCAGCAATTTAGGCGAGCTGGCCAGCGCACGGGCAATTTCAAGCCTTCTTTGCTGGCCGTATGCAAGGCTGTCTGATACAGTTTCGGCAAATCCCCCCAGCCCCACAAATTCTAATAGCTCATTCGCTCTGCTTCGGATATTCTCCTCTTCTTTACGCTGTGCTTTTGTCCTGAATACACTGCTGAATACACCCGATTTGCTTCGGCAGTGCTCCCCGACCATCACGTTTTCCTCTGCTGTCATCTGAGGAAACAGGCGAATATTCTGGAATGTTCGGCAAATGCCCTTTTTCGTTATCAGATGCGGCTTTAAACCATTGATATTGTCCTCATTAAAGATGATCTCACCTGAGGAAGGAGTAAACATGGATGTAATCAGGTTGAACATCGTGGTCTTACCGGCTCCATTCGGGCCAATAAGCCCAAAGATTTCTCCCTGTTTAATCGAGAATGAGACATCAGAAAGGGCACTCAGCCCGCCAAAGTTCTTACATGCTTTTTTGACTTGCAGCACCATGCTTTTGCCTCCTCTTTGATGTTTTAAGCTTGACCCAGTTTAAAATATTTACATCAATTAATCCCTGCGGTCTGACTGCCATCATAATAATAATGATCAGACCGTAAATCATGTAGCGGTATTCGCTGATAAACCGGAGCACCTCCGGCATTACAGTTAAAAAGAGGGCTCCAAATACCGGTCCCCAGATTACTTCGCTCCCCCCGAAAACAGCGAAAATCAGTATCTCAACAGCACGGTGATAAGCAAAATCGGCAGGACTTATGTACGCAAGAACATGTGCAAACAGTGCACCTGCAAATCCCGCTACCAGGGCCCCCTGCGCAAATGCCAATACCTTATAATACGTGATGTTGATGCCCATTGATTCAGCCGCTTTTTCATCCAGCTTAATCGCTGCGAAAGCCCGTCCTACTCTTGAGCGGTTCTGCCTTCTGAAAAATGCGATGATGCTGATTGTCACCGCTAATAAAATAAGGAAGATTGCCAGAAATACAAATTGGTTATTTTGAAGCCCAAGTATTTTCGGATCAAAGCCCAAGTCTTTTAACGTATTCAATAGCTCTCGGCCCATATGCGGTATGCCTGATAAACCGACAGCTCCCTTTGTCATAGACTCCCAGTTTACAAAAATAACGCGGATCACCTCTCCAAATCCAAGGGTAACAATGGCGAGATAAACACCCTGAAGTCTTAATGTCGGTATCCCGATCAGGATTCCGAAAACACCTGCCAATAAAGTTCCTGCCAGTATGCCCGCAATAATCGGAAGGTCAAAATTCAGCGTCAATAGTGCAGAGGTATAGGCACCAATCCCCATAAATCCGGCATTGGCGAGCGAAAGCTGTCCAGTTGATAGAGTGATATAAATACTAACCCCTAATATAATGTTGATTAATATAAAAGAAGCTACCTGTAAATAATATGGATTTATTAATTCTGCAAGCATGAATTCACCTTCTTACGCTGAAATTTTTTGGCCAAACAATCCCTGCGGCCTGATGAGAAGTATGATGATGATGGCCGCAAAAGCGATGGCATCCTTGTATCCTGAATCGCCGTAGACAACGACAAAGGTTTCGGCCAGACCAAGGATAAGGCCCCCTGCCATCGCTCCCTTGACATTCCCCATGCCGCCAAGAATGATGATGGCAAGTCCTTTCAGCCCAATGGATAATCCCATCTGCGGCGTTACAGAGTTAAAGGCCATCCCGACTAAGATCCCGGCAATTCCGCCCATCGCCGATGCGATAATAACCGTCATGGTAATGGTTCTTTTCACATCAACACCTAGGAGGCTTGCGGTTTCCAGATTTTCAGCAGTAGCTCTTAAGGCTTTTCCTGCTTTTGTTTTGCCCAGCCAAAAAGAAAGGGCATACATGAGAAGAACAGATATAACAAAGATGACAATTTGCACAAGATATACAGTTATCGAACCGATCTGAAAGCTTATTTCCGCAAAAGAAGCACGGAAAGGATGGTTGCCCGGGCCAAAAATATGGTGGGACAGATTTTCCAGAAGGATCGATACACCAATGGTACTGATCAATGGAGCCAGATGGGATACCCCCTGTTTATTCCGAAGCGGCCTCAGTGCAAATCGCTCAAGCAGATATCCCATAGCAGCCGTTACCGCTATCGCTGCCAGAAAGGCCAGCCAAAGCGGCCCTTTAAATGTAGAAGTGACAACAACACCAATAAAGGCGCCGAACATAAATATTTCTCCGTGTGCCATATTGATAATCCCAAGCACCCCGAAAACCAATGTAAACCCCAGTGCAACGATGGCATAAATGCTGCCAAGGGTAATTCCGTTTATTAATTGTTCGATTAACACGGCATTCACCTGCTTACTAGTAATTTTCTTAAAAGTAAGCTCTGGCACTGAAGGCGCCAGAGCTTCACTTTTGCTGCTTATTAATTAAATTCCTTAAATGCTCCGCCTTCAATAACCAGGACAGTCGGATCCATTACGACATCTCCTTCTTCATCGAAAGAGAACTCTCCAAGAATTCCGTTAAATCCTTTCACCTCAGCCAGGGCATCACGCAGGGCATCACGGTCAGCTTCACCGGCATTCTTCAATGCCTCAGCCATTATGTACAGAGCATCATACGCCTGTGCTGCAAACTGATCCGGTTTTTTGCCATATTCCTTTTCATATTTGCTTACAAATTCCTTGACCTTATCATCTTCTTTTTCGCCATACCATGGAGTTGCCACAATCAGGCCATTTGCTGCATCCCCTGCAATATTGATGACCTCAGGAGAATTGAATCCGTTTCCTCCGACAAACGGAACATCAATGCCCATTTTTCTGGCCTGATCCATGATGACCGCCCCTTCATTGTACAGAGCTGAAGCCAGGATAAGGTCGGGCTTTAAACCTTTGATTTTTGTCAGCTGAGCATTATAATCTGATTGGCCTTTTTGGAACGTTTCAGTCGTTAAGATTTCAAGTCCCTTCTCTTCCGCTGCTTTTTTCATTGTGTCATAGCCCGATTTTGTAAAAACATCATCATTCCCATATAGAATTGCTACTTTTTTAGCATCATATTTTTCAATGGCTTTATCTATTGCAGCCGGAATCGCCAATGCTTCAGGAAGCGAGTTGCGGAAGACATAATCCCCAATTTGCGGAATCCCTTCTGCCGTTGTTGAAGTTCCCATGATCGGCACTCCGTTCAGATCGGCTTCAGGTCCAACTACATTCATTTCAGTACTTAAGGTAGGCCCGATAATGCCTGTCACATTCTCCGAATTCATAAGCTTTTGAGCTGCTGTCAATGCCTGATCCTGCTTGCCGGCAGAATCCTCAACTACAAGGTTTATCTTGACTTCACCCTTGCCATTGATTTCTTCCTGTGCAAGCTTTAAGCCATTTGTGATCGCTTCACCATAAGCTGCACCCGGTCCGCTGATATAAGAAATAACACCAATATCCGCTTTAACAGCTCCTCCGCTGCTCTCCCCATCCTCATCCCCTGCCGCCTGATTGCCGCCGCATGCAGAGAGGACAAGCAAACTGGATAATGCCGTAAATTGAGCAAATTTCTTCAACTGCTTTCTCATTTTCTCTTACCCCCGTTTTCTGAAATAAAGAAATATTCAAAACTATATTACTATTTAAATACAAATGCTTGTCATTGTAAACAATAATATGGAAACTTTTCTTACATATTAATTAGGAGCGGAATATGGAAAATGCAGCCTTTCATTGTCTTCTGTCAACAATAGATTGATTGAATCTTTGTTTTTTATGAACATTGTCGTAACTTGTCACAGAATTGTAAGATTAATCTAAAGATATAACCATTGGAGGTGCTTGTTGAAATGGAAGCGATTACAAGGGACTTTTTCCTATATTTATCTAAAAATAGCTTACTGAATAAAATCGCCCAGAATAAAGGCGGAAGTTTTGCCGCAGGAAAATTAATAGGCGGGGTTGATTTCAAAAGCAGCGTCCGCTTTATCAGGGATCTGAATAACCAGGGACTTTCTGTAACAGTGGATCATTTGGGGGAATTTGTTGACTCCGTGGAAGTGGCGAATGAACGGACTGAGGAATGTATTTCAACCATTGAAATGATCAGCAAAGAAGGACTTGATTCACAAGTATCCCTGAAAATGACTTCTCTTGGTCTGGATATTGATCATGATCTTGTTGTGAAAAACATGACCAGAATTCTTGATACTGCCGAAAAGCATAAGATCATGGTGACAATCGATATGGAGGATGTGCCGCGCTGCCAGGCAACGATCGATTTATTTAAACAGTTTAAAGAGAAGTACAGCTGTGTAAGCACCGTTCTGCAGGCGTACCTGTACCGGACTGAACAGGATCTCGCGGATCTGGGGAAATACCAGCCCTTCTTAAGACTGGTAAAAGGCGCTTATAAAGAAGCACCTGAGCACGCATTTCCGGAGAAGACTGATGTTGATGAGAACTATAAGAAATTAATAGAACAAAGTCTCTTAAACGGAAACTATACAGCAATAGCTTCTCATGATGACCAAATCATCGAGTACACAAAAGAATTAGCCAAGAAGCATAACATTTCAAACGAACGTTTCGAGTTTCAAATGCTTTATGGCATGAGGAATAAAACACAGCTGGAGCTTGCAAAGCAAGGCTATAGGATGCGTGTTTATGTACCATACGGCATGGACTGGTACGGCTATTTCATGAGAAGGCTTGCTGAACGGCCGGCTAATATTGCATTTGCTTTTAAAGGCATTTTCAAGAAATAATATTTTTCTTCTAAAATATTAAATTATAACTATAATAAAAAGAAACCATTCTTGATTTCTAGGTAATGAGAAAGCAAACCACCGCTTTCTCATCGCTTATTTTATCTAAATATTTTGTTAAACCAACAAAAAGGAGGCTGACAAAATGGATTATGCATTAATTATTTCCATTACCGTGTATATGATTGGGATGCTTTGGATTGGCTATTATGCGTATAAACGGACTTCCAATCTATCAGATTACATGCTTGGAGGACGAACATTGGGTCCTGCGGTAACCGCTTTAAGCGCGGGTGCTTCCGATATGAGCGGATGGCTTTTGATGGGCCTTCCTGGAGCCATGTATGCCACTGGCCTGAGCGCTTCCTGGATTGTCATCGGCTTGACTCTTGGGGCATGGGCAAACTGGATTTATGTGGCACCAAGGCTCCGCACGTATACTGAGGTAGCCAATGATTCTATTACGATTCCAGGTTATTTAGAAAACCGATTCGGGGATGCTTCCAAAATCCTTCGCCTGATTTCAGGATTAGTTATCTTAATTTTCTTTACCTTTTATGTATCATCAGGCATGGTTTCCGGGGGCGTTTTATTCCAGAGCACTTTCGGGCTGGATTACCACACAGGTTTATGGATCATTACAGGTGTTGTGGTTGCGTATACACTATTTGGAGGATTCCTTGCGGTTAGCTGGACAGACTTTGTTCAGGGTCTGATTATGTTTCTCGCCCTCATTCTTGTACCAATCGTAACCCTTTTCCATGTAGGAGGATTTGGGCCGGCCATTGATACTGCCAGAACAATCAATCCAGCTTTCCTTGATATCTTTAAAGGGACAAGTCTATTAGGCATCGTATCCCTTTTTGCATGGGGCCTTGGCTATTTTGGACAGCCACATATTATCGTCCGCTTTATGGCTATCAGTTCTGTTAAAGAAATCAAGAAAGCCACCCGCATTGGGATGGGCTGGATGGTTTTCTCGAGTATTGGCGCTATGCTGACTGGTTTTGTGGGAATTGCTTATGTGGCGGATACAGGGATTAGCATCGAAGATCCCGAAACGATCTTCATCCTCCTTGGCGAGGTCTTATTCCACCCGATCATTACCGGCTTTTTAATCTCGGCAATCCTTGCGGCTATCATGAGTACTATCTCATCCCAGCTGCTAGTTACATCAAGCTCATTAACGGAGGATTTATATAAGACATTCTTCCGCCGCTCTGCTACAGATAAAGAATTGGTTACAATAGGAAGATTATCTGTATTGCTGGTTTCTATCATTGCCTTATTTATCTCATGGGAGAAAAATGAAACGATTCTCGACCTTGTGGGTTATGCATGGGCTGGTTTCGGATCCGCTTTCGGTCCGCTTATCATCCTCAGCTTATACTGGAAGCGCATGACAAGATGGGGAGCATTAGCCGGGATGATTGTTGGAGCAAGCACTGTCATCATTTGGTCTCAAGCCGGATTATCCGACTTCCTTTATGAAATGATTCCAGGCTTTGCTGCCAGCTTAATTGCCATCATCGTGGTGAGCCTTCTGACCGAGAAGCCATCTGTTGAAGTTGAAAAACAGTTTGAAGACTTTGAAAAAATCTTAAAATAAACTAGACTTATCAGGACTGGGCTAAGATAATGCCCGGTCCTTTTTCTTTCGACAAAATTCGGGTGGTGCCTGTCACCGTTTTTCACTATAATAAAAACAGCAATAATAAGGAGGGAGCTTAATGAGCCAGCCGCTGGAGAAAATCCTTACTTTGACTGATATTGATGAGATTACAGAAATGGTCAGCACTTTTTTGAAGAAGCCTGTTGTCATCGAGGATGAGCAATTCTCGCTGCTGGCTTATAGCTCGTATTATATAGAGCATTTTGATTTGGCGAACCAGCAGACCATATTTTCGAAGAGATGGCCGATTCCCATTTTGGAGAAATTTATGGATGAAGGCATTGTTGATCAGTTAAAGACAATCCCTGAGCCTTTCAGAATTAAGAAGATGGAAGAAATCGGCCTTAACCAGCGTGTAGTTGTAAGCGCTAAATATAAAGAGCAGATACTTGGATTTATCTGGGTTCAGGAATTGGACGGCAGTCTGTCAGAAAGCGAAATGCAGTTTCTGCATGACGTTTCCTTCCATATTGGAAAGCTTTTATATCAGAAAAACCTGAAGAAGCTCCGTAAAGAAGAAGAAAAACATCAATTTTATCAAAAGATTATTGATCGCACCTACCAGACGGAAGATCAGATTAAGTGGGAAGCAGCCAATGTGAAAATCATCCTTCCGGAGGCCTTTATCATCAATGTATTTACGGTCGTTCAGGGAGATGAAGAGATGTTTGCGGAATTAAATGAAACCGTTCGGCTGTTCGCTAATGCCCTCAGCCATCCCGCTCACATCTTTACGAATCAGCATGAAATCATCGTGATGATCGGCAGCAGCTCCCCTGCACCCGGCAGCCTTTCAGAAGACGCACACGAATTAACCAATACCGTTCTAAGCCAATTCAGGCAGCAGACTGTGTATGCAGGGATCGGAGGAGAATATTCCTCCATCCTAAATCTGCGCAAAAGCTACCGGGAAGCCCTGGAGGTCATCAAGGCAGCCAAGTTCATTGGCTCGCCTGAAGAACTGCCTTATGAATATAAAAAGCTTTGGGTGTTCCGTTACCTGGAACCAATCGCCCAGCATAATATCAAGACAAACTATGTAAATGAAGACCTTATGAAGCTGCAGAAAAAAGACCTGGAAAGTCAAACCAGCCTTTTGAAGACGCTTGAAGTCTATTTATTGAACAACTGCCGCCTCAAGCCGACGGCTGAACAGCTTTTCATTCATACCAATACATTAAAATACCGAATGAAGCAAATTACCGACCTGACCTCAATCGACTTTGACGACTTTAACACAAGATGCCAGCTGTATATTGATTTACAGCTTCTTAAGCGGAGGAAATAAGAATGCGGGGAGACTAAGTTCCCCAAAAGAAATGCCTGTCCCCTATCCAGGGAGCAGGCATTTTACTGTTCTTCTTTTTCCGGCTTGAATAAAAAATAGGAGATCACACCTGATAATAGTGCTGCACCGGCTGCTATCAACAAGCGGATCATCAGGTCTATCTGCTGATAATCCTTATTCAGCATCCACATGGCAGCCCCGGCTACAAGTATCATAATGGGAATGACAATAAGCTTTCTATTTTTCAAGATTTCTTACATCCTTTCGTGCTCGTGCTAGTCATAACTATTATATAAGAATTAAACAAAAATAGATAATAGCATCCGCTTTTGCAAACCCTTCCAATTTTCTTAATTATTAAACCTTATTTTTTTCCTCTCATTCCCTTTACAAAGGGGCTTGATGGGCTTTATAATCCCGTTGTTCCACTTTTTACGGAATCCGAAAAAATACTATAAAAAAGGAGGATGCGGCGATGCGGCATAAACTATTTTCTTTTATGATGATCAACCTGGGAGCTTTCCTGGTTTCTATAAATGTCCATTTTTTCTTGTCCCTCAATAATTTAGCAACAGGAGGGGTCAGCGGATTGTCGATTATCATGAATGATTTATTTCCCGATTTCTCGATTGGTACATTCATGATTCTTGTCAATTTAATATTGTTTGCAGTTGGGTTTGTTTTTCTTGGATCTGGTTTTGGGGCAAAAACCATTTATGCAAGCTTTGCGCTGTCCTTTTATGTGTGGGCGCTTGAGAAGTTCGCCCCGATGGCCCATCCGCTTAGTGATGACTTGCTTATTCAGCTGATTATCGGGCAATGCATCGCCGCAACCGGCATGGCGATTGTGTTTAACCAGCAGGCATCCACTGGCGGGACAGACATCATCGCTATGATTTTTAATAAATATTTAAATATTGAAGTTGGCAGAGGCGTGCTTCTGGCTGATTTATCCATTGCCCTGTCTTCCGCCATTCTATTTGGTCCGCAAGTGGGCATGTATGCCTTTTTTGGGGTCATTATTAATGGATTAGTGATTGATTATGCACTTCAGCAATTCAATTCAAACAAGGAAATTGTGATTATCAGCCACCACAGTGATGAAATTAAAACCTATATTGTCCATGAACTTGGGAAGGGTGCAACCATTCACACGGCAACAGGCGCATTCACTTCAGATAAGAAAGAAGTCATTACAACTATCCTGTGCAGAAAAGATTTTACAAAGCTGAAAGGCTACATCACCCAGGTTGATAATAAAGCATTTATCACTGTTCATACCATGAATGAAATACTCGGCCAAAATTTTAAACGGCTGGCATAATTGGCAAAGCTTCATCCGCAATGGATGGAGCTTTATTTTATATGCTCTTTTCGTATAAATTATTGTTTTTCGCTTATCAAT
>NZ_NPDG01000073.1:0-15326 GCF_002272225.1 Bacillus sp. 7894-2 | reverse complement strand
TCAGCCATTTTATCTGCAGTGAGCCAGCGATTTTGTAAAATCAGTGCGGTCCTCCTAATGGGCCGCTTTTTTGTTTGCCTGATTTTGGTTTTAAATAAACCCCTTGTGGAATAGGGTAAAAAAGGAGGCGTTTATCATGAAGGTAATTGTAATCGGTGCCAATGGGGATGTCGGTGAGCATGTAATCAGGAAGCTCGCAGAAAGGAAGCATGAAGCTCTTGCCGTTGCGGCAAATGAAAACCAAATTGAGGATCTAATCAAGCTCGGAGCGGCACATGCAATTGTTTATGATGAGGAAAAGCTGATTCCCTATCTTCAGGCATCAGATGCCGTGATTTATTTAACAGGCGTCAATCCTAAAAAACATACAGGCAAAACCGTTATGGTCGATCACCAATCTATATCCGACATCATCCAATTGGCACAAAAATCAGGTGTCAGGAGATTTGTGATGATGAGTGCCGTTAAAGCAGAGGAAAGCGAAACAGACCCTTCCCGCAAAATAGCGGCGAAGGATCTTCCGGAGGATATGCTCAAAGCTGCCAATCTGGTATACACAGTGATCCGGATTGGCCAATTGACGGACAATCCCGGGAACGGAACCATTACCTTGTCTGAGAAAATCCATGACCGAAAGGCTGAAATACCCCGCGAGGACGCTGCTGAAGTTCTGGTAGAGTCCCTTGACAAAGAAGCGATCTTTCATTCAACCATTGAAGCAGCCTCGGGAGACACCCCTATCAGTGAAGCCCTAAGCCAGTTTTAATAGAAGGAGGATAAAATGAGTTTAACAGATTACCTTGTCATAGCATTATTCGTATTTATCTCATTGGTTATTTTTGTACCGGTCATTCTATTTATTTATTGGTATGTAAAAGATGACAGGCAGAAACAGCACTCTATATTGAGGAACTTCCCGGTAATCGGAAAGGTGCGATATTTCGCAGAAAATGTGGGGCCTGAGCTAAGACAATACCTGTTCAATAATGATACAGAAGGCAAGCCATTTTCCAGAAAGGAATACCAGGATGTTGTCAAAGCCGGCAAATACAAAGAAAGATTAATAGGCTTCGGATCGATAAGAGATTTTGACGAAGAAGGCTTTTATATACGAAATACCTTATTCCCCAAACTGGTAGATGAAATGAAAGTGGATAACACAAAGAAAATAAACACACGTGTTTATAAGGTCGATGGGGATAATCTTTTTTCCCGAAAGGAGCACAGCGAAGAAAAATTGGCTGATCCCTACTATCTTCGGGATGAGGATGCGGTCGTACTGGGAGAAAATAGCTGCCGGCAGCCATTCAGGGTTAAAGGTCTTGTCGGACAATCGGCCATGAGCTATGGATCTCTCGGTGAAAAAGCCATCACGGCCCTTTCCAAAGGGCTTGGCCTTGCAGGAGGAACCTGGATGAATACCGGTGAAGGCGGCCTGTCTCAGTATCATTTAGCCGGCAGCCCGGACATCATTATGCAAATCGGTCCTGATATGTTCGGTGTCCGAAAGGCCAATGGGGAATTCTCATGGGAAGAATTTAAAAAGAAAAGTGAAATACATGAGGTCAAGGCCTTTGAACTCAAGCTTGCACAGGGGGCAAAAACCCGCGGCGGCCATGTGGAAGGCGAAAAAGTAACCGAAGAAATCGCCAGTATCCGGCTTGTCGAAGTCGGCAAAACCATTAACAGTCCAAACCGTTTCTATGAATTTGATAATGTCCCTTCCATGTTCGATTTTATAGAGGAGCTCAGAAGTGTTGGCGGAAAGCCTGTCGGTATGAAAATTGTAGTAGGTGACCTGGATGCTCTTGAAAACATGATTTCCTATATGAAGGAGAGCGGCAAAGGCCCTGATTTCATCACAGTGGATGGCGGTGAAGGCGGAACAGGGGCGACTTATCAGGAGCTTGCAGACAGTGTGGGGCTCCCTATCCAATCCGCCCTGACAGTTGTCGATGAAATGCTGAGGGAGTATGGGGTACGGGACCGTGTGAAAATCATCGCTTCCGGTAAATTAATCACTCCTGATAAAATTGCCATTGCGCTTGCGATGGGAGCGGATCTGGTCAATATTGCCCGGGGTTTTATGATCAGCGTCGGCTGCATTATGGCCGGTGTCTGCCATACCAATCACTGCCCGGCAGGGGTGGCGACAACCGACAAAAAGCTTCAGGACGGATTAATTGTTGAGGAAAAACATTATCGTGTCTGCAACTATGTCATTTCGCTCAGAGAAGGGTTATACAATCTGGCGGCAGCGGCAGGAATTGATAACCCCACCCAGTTTGAAAGAAAACATATTGTCCATAAAGATAAATTCGGGAGAGTCTCTCCTATCGAGGATATTCTGCATGCCGCCAAACGCGCACAGCTGCAGAAGGAAAACTAAACAAATGGAAGCCCGGTCCTGAATGGTCCGGGTTTTTATAAGAAATAGGATTTACCATCCGCACCTTTTTCTGACATAAAAGCAGGACTATCGTGTTATTTTGAGGTTATCATTCGAAATCCCCCCGCAATAAAGGTATAATTTAGTTTGGTAAAAAAATAGATACCGAGAAAAAAAGTGTTTACATAAGGGAGGATTTTAGGATGGGATGGGTAATTGCCATATTATTTGGTTCAGCAGTCGTGCTGCTCATTTTATCGTTTTTAAAAACGGCGCAGTCGAAATCAAATATTGAGCAGCAAATTGATCAGGTTACTTTTACACTAAAAAATGAAATTCATGAGCTTCAGCAGCAGATCAGAAATATTGAATTGGACGCGGAGATTACGGCTAAGCAATCAGGAGCTATGAGCGGGCCATCAGATGAAAGATTGCTGCTTCGCGAAGTACTGGATATGCATAAACGCGGATATTCCAATGAAAGCATTGCATTAAAAAAACAGCTTACGCCTAACGAGGTTGATCTGATGCTCTTGCCTTATTCAGCGAACAAGGGTGAAAGGAGCATGGTTGCCCAATGACACCAAATTCCTTGCGCAGTTTTGCAGCGGGCCTTTTAGCGGCTGCCATTTTGACAGGAAGCGTTTACCTATTTGGACCTTCTGAAGCCAAGAGTACTGAAAAACCAGCGGATAAAACAGAGAAAGCGGAAAAGCTGTCAGATGAAGAAATGATTGACCTGCTGGCATCCAAAGGCTACGTCATCAACACGGAAGATGAATGGAGCAAGCAGCTTGCTGCTGCGGCAAAGTCCAGCGAGAAAAAAGAGGACAAAGCAGACAAGAAGGCCGATGACAAAACCGGCGAAAAAGTTGTTTACCGGACTATTTTAACCGTATCAATGGGCATGACCAGCATTGATGTGGGGAACGCGCTTGAAAAAGCCCATATAATTGAAAGCGGCATCCAATTCTATAAAGATGTAGAAAAACGCGGTCTTGAGAATGATCTGCGTCCCGGCACGTTTGAAATAGAAAGCGGAATGACGACGGACGAGATTATTTCCGTTATATTTAAATAAGCAAAAGCTCCTTTTCGGCTTGAAAAGGAGCTTTTTTTCTATATTTCAATCGCAAAATGATTGATTTGGCCGCACAGGAAACTTTCTGTGCGCATAACACCAAGTTATGTGCGGATAAAAAACTTACTCTTTCAAAAACCCGCGGATAGCCTCAGCCAGTTCTTCCGGCGCTTCGTACATGCTCATGTGCCCCGCATCATCAATGGTCACCTGCTTGATGTTAAATCCTTTGACTGCAAATGATTTTTCAGGAGGGACAATCCCGTCCTGTTCTCCAGCAACAATTAATACCGGCAGCTCTGTCCTTTTTAAAACATGACTGCGGTCTTCGCGCTGTTTCATTGCTTTCAGGGCAGCCTTTGCACCTTCTGCACTTGTACGATAGCCAATTTCTTTTGCCAGTTGAATTTCTTCGGGATGTTTCTCCCCTGGTGCAAAAAGCTTCGGCACCAGTCCATCTATAAAGGATTCGATTCCCTCTTTATCAATTTTACCGGCAGCGACATCCCTTCCCTTTTTCCCTTCTTCGGAATCCGGGCTCGCTGTTGAATGGATAAGGGAAAAAGACTTCAGCTTGTCCTCATATGCTTCAGCAAATGCAAGGGTTACATAGCCGCCTAATGAGTGGCCGAAAAGAGATACTTTTTCAAGACCCAGCTCATCAAGAGCCCCTTTGATTGCTTCTGCCATCCTTTCAATAGAGGGTTCGCCATCCGGCAGTCCTGACTCTCCATGCCCCGGAAGATCGGCCGCAATGACGCGAAAGTCCTCTGCCAATATTGGAATCACCCTTGCCCAGTAATCTTTGCTGCCGCAAAAACCATGCAGCAATACAAGCGGCTCCCCTTTGCCTTCATCATAGTATGAAATGACTGTTCCATTTACATCTGTTCTTTTTGCGTCCATTCTGAAAACCTCCTTTAGTTTGCCAGCAAATCCTGATATTCGCTCTTTCGGTCAAAAACAGCTTTAGCATATGAGCAGGCAGGCACAATCTTATATCCCTTGCTGCGTGCCTCCTGAACAACGCTTTCCAGAAGCTTTCCTGCAATTCCCTGTCCGCGCAGGGAGTCACTTACATATGTATGGTCTATCGTGATGACAGAATCACCGCTTGGAATATAGGTGATTTCAGCGATCATATTCCCTTTTTCATCATTCATGAAAAAACGGTTTTCTTCTTTTTGGAAATCTTTATTCATATCATTTCCTCCTGTATTTAAGATGAACTCTATTCTTTCTATCTTGCTTTCCCTGCTTTTTGGAAAGACTAAACCTTCCTTCTAATGATTTCTTCACACAAAACTCGCGCATGGTTATGAACGGGATCTTTCGCAGCATATAATAATGTAACATTCTGCTCTTTTGCCATTCTTGCCAGCTCATCTATTTTGCGGATTTTATCATCCTGTGTTCGCAGCTCTTCAAGATACTTTTCCCGAAAATCTTCAAAAAGCTCAGGCTTATGGTTAAATGCTTTTCTGAGCTCATGACTCGGCGCAGCCTCTTTTTCCCATGCTGACAAACGCGCATCTTCCTTTTTAATTCCGCGGGGCCACAGCCGGTCAACCAGCACCCGATAGCCGTCCTCTTCTTCGTATGGGTCATAAATTCTTTTAATGAAAATTCCGGTCAATTTAAGACACCCCTTGTATATCCCTTGTGATTTGCTATTATTATAAACATAAAAGACAATTTTTTCTAATTCAATCAAATGTGAGGTGCAGGAAATTTGACAGGTATTATTGCTGTGGTTATGACTTTCTCTATTCCCATCATTGCCATCATGACTGTTCATACTCAAAAACTCGCAAAGATCAAACATAATATGATAAAAGATGAAATCACCCTGGAAAAACTGAAGCAGGAAAACTTTTTGCTTGAAACCGAAAAAATGAAGATTGAACTGGAGCAAATGAAGATTGAAAGTCCTAAGGATCTGACCAAAATCATATAAGCAAAAAATCCCCGTCTTACACAGAAGGGGATTTTTGTTTTACATTTTCTTAATAATTTTCCCGGCAGTTTCTGCCCCATTTTCAATGCAGTCAGGGATGCCGACACCGTAATAAGAGCAGCCTGCAAGCCATATTCCAGGGTATTCCTGTTCCAGCCTTTTTTCAAGTGCTGCTACTGTCTCAGGGTGGGAAATCAGATAGTTTGGCATTTTTTCAGTCCAATTTGTCACTTCGCTTGCCAAAGGCTCAGCCGTTATGCCGAGGCTTTTTTCAATATCAGCCAGAGCCGTCTGCAGCAGTTCTTCTTCACCCATCTCCTTTAGAGAGGCAAAGGCCGGATGGCTGCTTTTATAAAATAACCTGACAAGCAAATTACCGCTTTTTGATGTATGCTTCCACTTGCGGCTTGTCCATGTACAGGCATTGCAGGTTAATTCATCCGTATTGGCCGTGATGAAGCCTGTCCCGTCTTCAGGCAGTTCGCTGTCTGGAATATCATAAGCAAGATAAATTGAGATCAAGGAACTGTTCTTCAACGGTTTGAACTCCGATTTCAGCTCCTCATCATCGAACAGGGTTTCAGCTGCATTATGCGGAATGCCGAGCACTACATGATCAGCCTCCAGGCTATCGCCATTTGAGAAATCAACCATATATCCACGATCCGATTTTTCTATTTTAACAGCCTGTGTGTTTTTAAAGATTTCTGTTTCGTCCAATCTTTCCTCATAAGCATCAATTAATGCATCCAGGCCCTTTTTAAAGGAAAGAAACTTCTTTCCTCCGCCGCTCTGGAACACCTTTTTATTTTCCTCGAAACCTCTTATGATGCTGCCGTATTTTTCTTTATAATCAAACACCTGCGGAAGAGTCGAAGCAATGGTTAAGTCACTGAGATTCCCGGAGTATACTCCCGATAGAACAGGCGCTATTTGTTTTTCCACCAGTTCTTTTCCAAAGAAATGCTCAAGGAAATCGCCGATCGAATCATTCTTTGTAAAGCGGTCATTTTGCGTATAAAAATCCTTCAGGGCTTCAACCTTTCCTTCTGCTGAAACAAGCGTGGATTTGGCAAGAGATTCAACACTGGCCGGAATCCCAAATACAGCATCTGCCGGGATCAGCTTCAGTTCGCCGTCAGTGTAAATATACGACCGTCCCGCCGCATTGTACACAACCTCTTCTTCCAAACCGAGCTCCTGGATAAAAGTTATCGCATCCGCTTTGCGGGCAACAATCGAATCAGCTCCCGCCTCGATCGTGAAGCCGCCTTCTCTTACTGTGCGGATTTTTCCGCCAAGCTGTTCTGATGATTCTGCCAGCACCAGCCGTATATCCTGATCATTTTCTTTTTTCCACTTATTCAGCTCATACATGGCGGACAACCCTGTTACACCGCCGCCTATGACTAATACTGTTTTCACTTGTATGCACCTCAGTTTACATCCAATTCATTATATAAAGTGTACCACATCCTGTAGAGATGAAAGTATGTGAGGGTTTGTCCATTTTTCAAAAAAAACCATTATTATTTCCTGAACCAATTCGCATGCTCATCCATATGCAAAAAAGGAATATCCGTATCCACTTCACCAGTGATTCTATTCATTTCAATATCCTCGCCTTGGAGCCATCTTTTGAAGTCAAAAACAACCGGTTCCCTGTCGCCGCCGAGCGCAAACCAGGCTTTCATCTCCCGCGGCAGATAGGCTGATGTATGAATGGTCCCGGCCCAGCTTCCATAAAGATCTGAAAAGACACCTTTATCACTATCATTCAGAAGGCGGAATGCATCATGTGCATCCAGTCGCCCATCCTGACGGCTTTTCATGACATCCAGCCTTCGCATGCTGTCAGCCAGATGGTTGCGGTTTTCATCCTGCATGATTTCAAAATGGTTTGTACAGGCAGTCGTCTGGCGGACCTCTACACCTCTCGGAGACGTTTCCACTGCATATGTCTCTCCGCCTGCGTCATACACCACGTATGTAAAGGAATGGCGGTGCGGTATTTCCTTCAGCATATCAACCGCTTCTTTGACATTTGCACATGCCTCCAAAATCAGGCGTCCGATCATGCAGCAGATAAAGCCATCAGCAGGCTTTTTACGGTTCATGAAATTATACCCGATGGCGAGTCCTTTTTCATTCATGCCATCCATCCGGCCAGTCACCCTCTGGCTGGGGCCCATAATCGCATAGCCCTGATCGGTTGGCTGATAAAAAGTATAGCGTCCCTCATAGGTTTTTGGATGGTAATCATAATTGCGGATCAGGTAATCAGCCCCTGTCAGGATGGAACAGCCTGAGCGGACATAATCGAGGCGATATCCGCCAAACTCCTGTAACACCCGCTCCATCGGCCATTGCAATGCTTCCTGCAGCCCAAGCAGTTCATCCCAGATTCCGGGCGCAAACCTCTTAATGGCATTTTTCACTTCAGCTTCATTTATTGAAAAACGCGGCTTCCGTACCTTCCATTGATCCTCCCGATTCCTAACAGAAAGAGAATCCTTTATTCGCTCTCCCTGCATAAAGCCAAAATCAAAGTGAGTGCCGCGGAATTGAATAATATCACTATAAATCTTTTTCAAAGCAGATCCCTCTTCTATTCGTTTCTTTTTTTTAGAATAAAGGAAGGCTGCATGAAATTCCAGCGGAGGGATTTATGAAATTCTAAATCTCTTTCATTTTAATACTATAAAACCTCATACTTTTCGGAATTCCTTTTATCGCAAATATTCCGTTATAAATCAGGGATCTTACTCTATACTCAGCAAAGCCATCACCAATTGGCTCATCCAGATGCCCTATCACTTCCCCGATTAATCTGGCCGATTTGATAAAGCCCTTGTTGGTTTTATGAATTTTTTTGGCTGACTCGATGATATAGTCATCAAAATAACTCTCTTGCACACTATGTATTTCATTCTCTTCCCATATGCGCAGTACTTCCTTTGTCATGGAGAGCACCTGCCAATCCGATACAAACCTGTTTCTTTCTTCTGCAGATAAGGGGCTTCCCATGTTTTTATCCAATATGACCTTCAGTTTTTCCGGAGCTGCTTCACCTGAGTGCCTTAAAAGGACTTGATTCTTTTTCGCAGGAAAAAGCTCCTTATATGACTGAGCAGTATTAATAACATGCACATTATTATCTTTCTTTCTTAATAAGTGCAGGAAATACCGCAAACCGGTTTGTTCATCGGCGTTATCAGCGGTCCAGATTACGATCGGCTTTCCCGCAGGAATGGCATCAATCTCCTCAAGTGCTGAAGCTATTTTTCTTTCATATTCCTTTTCCAGATAATCATCATGCATATTAATGTGATCCATGAGCCATTCGAATCGCTGATTTCTCCCCTCCTCTTCATCCATCCTCCAGAGAGGTCCATTGCTGAAGAAGTCAGGAAAGCCAATGACTTTATTGTCTTTACTAAGCCCTACCTTCAAAGATCCTGCCGGTGATTCCCCGCACACAATGTGGTATGTTTCATATTCCCGCTCCAATTTCCTCTCCTGAGAATAAAAAATTATCTTTTTTTGAATATCATTGAGCAGTTCCATGATCTCTTCCTGAGAATCAGCGCTGTTTTTTAATAAGTGAACCCGAAGCAATATATGAAATAAATAGCTCTTTGCGCCACGCTCCGGGAGTTTCTCAATTGCTTCCCGCAATTCGTCCAACATTATAATCATCCTTTGTAAATGAATTGGAAATCTATCTTTCCTACGAATGAACCTTAATGCCTGTTTCATAAAAAGCTGATTTGTTGAAAAAAGAATTTAAATCGCCTAAGATTAAATCGTACACGATTCAAAATAGGAGGTATCCCAATGACAACGGTTTATGATTTTGAAGTCAAGAAAACGAATGGTGAATTGAAATCTCTGAAAGAATACGAAGGAAAGCCTCTAATTATCGTAAACACAGCAAGCAAATGCGGATTGACGCCCCAATTTAAAGGGCTGCAGGAGCTCTATGAAAAGTATCAAGACAAGGGCCTTGAAATTCTTGGATTCCCTTGTGATCAGTTCAATAACCAGGAATTCGATAATATTGAAGAAACCACTGAGTTTTGTCAGCTCAATTATGGTGTGTCTTTCCCGATGTTCGCAAAAATTGATGTAAATGGCGACAATGCGGATCCATTGTTTGCTTACTTGAAAGAACAGAAAAAGGGCATTCTGTCCAAAAACATTAAGTGGAACTTTACCAAATTCCTCGTGGACCGCAGCGGCCAGGTTATAGAACGCTATGCGCCAACAACAGAGCCGGGAAAAATTGAGGATGATTTGACGAAGTTATTGTAATGCCGGAATCAGGTGATGATGTGAAAGATTTTTTTACACTGGATAAACAGCTTTGTTTTGCTGTTTATGAAACAGCAGGCGAATTTACCAAACTCTATACAAGTGCTCTTCAGCCATTCGGCTTAACCTACCCGCAGTATCTGGTTCTTCTGGCCCTTTGGGGAAAAGATGGCATGACAGCCAAAGATCTTGGAGAAAGACTGAATCTTGGCACCGGGACACTTACCCCGATGATCTCAAGGATGATTTCTAACGGATGGCTTCGCAAAGAACGCTCCAAAGCGGATGAACGCAAGGTGTTTATTTTCCTAGAGGAAAAAGCACACAACGAAAAACAGGATATCACCAAAAGTGTTGGAGAGGCCATTCAGACGTGCAGCATTGAACTCGAAGAATATGAAGAACTTATGAAGCTTCTCGGAAACTTGAGAATGAAGCTAAGGAGCAGAGTATCCCGCTGATGCGGGGTACTCTTTTCAAAGTTCCGTGTTTAATCCCTCCAAAAATAGCCATATTAAGGATAGCTAATATAGAAGGGAGCAAGCAAAATGGAGTATTTACCAAGAGAGCAAGTTGTAAATTCACTGCAGGAGCCATTTCAGTCCTATTTAGACAAATATGGAATCGACGATATTGGCATTTTCGAGGAAGAAGGCCAGGATCAGCACTGCTATATGGGATACACAGTGAAAAAAGCAGGGAAAACGTATCATGTGCATAGCCCATTCCTTAAAGATGGGAATGGAGGATTATCACCTGAAAGAAATGAGTGGACCATTGAATCGGATGAACCTAATGGTGCTGATAGAAGCGGATTTAACAGTATAGAACAAGCACTTCAGGAATTATAAAGATTGTTACGATTGAACTGTATTAATAGTAGAATATTTCGTCTATAATGGAATTGTATTTAAAGGAAGGAGTGGACGGGTTGGCTGTTAATGCGTATTTAAATTTTAATGGTAATACACGGGAAGCTATTGAGTTTTATGTAAAGGCATTTGAACTGGAAATGCCTGAGATTACAACTTTTGGTGATGCTCCGCAGAATCCTGAATATCCTCTGCCGGAGGAAGCCAAAAATCTGGTCATGCATTCAAGCCTTACTATTTGCGGCAGTACTGTCATGTTTTCAGATACGTTTCCAGGTATGCCATTTACAGTAGGAAATAACATTAATCTCGCAGTTGTCATTAATGATGTGGATAACATGAGAAAGTATTTTAACAATCTGGCAGATGGCGGTAATGTAACCATGGAGCTGCAGGAAACATTCTGGAGCAAGAGCTTTGGCCAGTTAACAGATAAATTCGGGGTTAACTGGATGTTCAGCCACGAAAGCGAATAACATACATAGTTAATAATGGAGGCATGCAGCCTCCATTTTTTTATTCATTCAGTAAATGATGGAGCATTCGATTCTTATCATCGAAAAATTGCTTCATAATGCGGTAATGATTCGTTTCTTCCAGCTTCTTTTCCGCGATGCCGTCATCAGTGAATTCATATATGGCAGCATCAGGATAGGCCATAATGATCGGAGAATGGGTAGCGATAATAAATTGTGAATGGTCGCCTACCAAATCATGAATCCTTGTCAGCATGGACATTTGCCTCAATGGTGAAAGTGCCGCCTCCGGCTCATCCAGAATGTAAATTCCGCTGCCTCGAAAGCGATGAAGAAAGGTGGAGAAAAATGCTTCCCCATGCGACTGCTCATGTAAAGAACGGCCGCCAAAGGAGTCAATCACTTTTGGTCCGCCGCCTTCCCTGTCCATTTCTTCAATATTGGAAGCAACATTATAGAAGCTCTCTGCCCTTAAGAAAAAACCATCAGACGGCCTATCTACGCCTTTTATTACCTTTAAATATTCGCCCAGCATGGAATGTGAATCAAAGGTAGAAAAATTAAAATTGAATGATCCGCCTTCCGCATTGAACCCTAACGCAACCGCAACTGCCTCCAGCAGGGTCGACTTCCCCATCCCATTCTCGCCGATCAGAAAGGTGACTTTCGGGTGAAAAGCCATCTCATCCAGTGTTTTCAGGCTCGGAAGGCTGAAGGGATACTGATGGAAGGATGGTATATCTTCTCTTTTAAGCCTAATGCCTCTTACGTATGGTGAACTTAATAGATCCATATAAATACCTCATCTATTTTATAATCAGCTATTTGCCATCAGGGCTGAAGCCCGCCTTGGATACACCTAATTGAATGGGTGCATCTTGAAATTCCTGCTCCAGCATTTTAAGAACCACTTTATATGCAGACGGATTATACCATTTCTCCAAACCAAGCTCATCAAAAATCTTGCGGATTCCCAGTCTTTCGGTCCTTCTTCCTCCGCTTCCATCCCCCATCCAAAAATCGTCAATCGTCACACGGTTTGCAATAGATTTTAGTTTTGCCGGGAATTCCCGCGAGCATGGAAGTAACGGGGCCAGTGTTGCCTGAGTTATGATTCCTGCATCTTTGATGTCTTTTAGCGCAGCCATTCTTGCCGGGATGGGAGGTGCCGCTGGTGCAAATGCCTTTCTGACCTCTTCTTTGTCTGTCTCGATTGTCATAGAAATTCTGACTCTATCTCTGAATTGCTGGAATAAATCGATATCCCGCTTCACCAGTGGGGAACGGGTTTGTACATGTAAAAAATCAGGCTGATTTTCAAGCATAACTTCCAATAAACTTCTGGTCAGTTTTGAGGTATATTCAATCGGCTGGTAAGGATCAGTGGAAGAGGACATAAATAAAGCAACTTTTCCCCTTTTTTTAGCTTTAGCCAATTCTTTCTCCAAAAGCTCGGCCGCATTTGATTTTATATCAATCCAAGCACCCCATTCCTCTTCACGGAAAATGGAAACAGGGAGTTCCCTTACGTAGCAATATTTACAGCCAAAAGCACAGCCCGCATATGGGTTCATTGAATGAGTAAAATTGTCTATCGCACCTTTGGCAGGTGTTAAAATACTTTTTGATACGATTTCTTTAAGCTGTATATTCAAGTCAATCACCAAATCGAATGTATGTTCTGTTTTAAAAGTAACACTGTGATCTCCTGATGTCAACAATAAGCAGTCAATCTCCTGTATCATTACAGGATGAGAATTGCCGCCTTTTTAAATTATATGAAGATATCCTTTTTTAAAATTACGCTTCCTGCTTAAATAACACTAAGCCTGACCCATTAATTGGGCCAGGCTTTACCTTTTTATTTCTTCATATTATGTTCCGCAATACGTGCGGTAGGGCATGCCGGATGAATCCGGCAGTTTGCAGTATTCTTCCTGATCTTCCCTATAAGCATAAGGATTCTCCAGCGCTGCAAGAAGCTTTTTCATCACGCTGTAATCTCCATTGTTAACAGCTGCTTCCAGAGCTTCTTCCACCCGGTGGTTTCGCGGGATGATGGCCGGGTTGCTGGCCCTCATTAACTGATTTACTTCTTCTTTCGTTTCCTTCTGCCTGGTCAGCCTTTCCTGCCACTGACCATGCCAGCCGGCAAATTCCTGATCATTGCCTAACACAGTGTTCTCAAGGTCTCCCAGTGTTAAGGCACGGAATGTGTTCGTATAATCGGCTTCAGACTTCTGCATAATCTTTAGTAGTCCGGTAAAAAGGGCTTCATCTTCTGCTTCTTCATTAAAAATCCCAAGCTTTGCCCTCATGCCGGCAAGCCAATGGTCCTGATACATTTTATTGTATTCTGAAATGGCGCCCTGAGCTATACTAACAGCTTCCTCTTCCTCTTCATGCAGCAGAGGCAAAAGGGTTTCCGCAAACCTCGCCAGATTCCAGCCGCCAATATACGGCTGATTTCCATAAGCATAACGGCCTTCCCTGTCAATGGAACTGAAGACAGTTGCCAGATCATACTTATCCATAAAGGCGCACGGACCATAATCAATCGTTTCCCCGCTGATTGCCATGTTGTCGGTGTTCATGACTCCATGGATGAAGCCAATATGCTGCCATTTCGCAATAAGTTCAGCCTGCTTCTGGATCACCTTCTGCAGGAGAGCAAGGTAAGGATTGTCATCTTGTTTTATTTCCGGATAATGGCGCTGAATCGTGTAATCTGCCAAGGTTCTAAGCTCCTCAACCGGTCTCCAATTTGCAGCATATTGAAAAGTACCCACCCGTATATGGCTATCCGCCACTCTTGTCAGAACCGCACCCGGAAGCATGGTTTCCCGTATTATGGCTTCCCCTGTTGTTACAACCGCCAGACTGCGGGTCGTGGGAATTCCAAGGGCATGCATGGCTTCACTGATAATGTACTCCCGGAGCATCGGGCCCAGAGCCGCCCGCCCATCGCCGCCGCGCGAAAATGGAGTTCTGCCGGAGCCTTTCAGCTGAATGTCAACTCGTTTATCCTCAGGGGTAATCTGCTCGCCGATCAGCATTGCCCGGCCATCCCCAAGCATATTAAAATGTCCAAACTGATGTCCTGCATAAGCTTGAGCAAGAGGTTCAGCTTCTTCTGGAACTTGAGAGCCTGAAAGGACCTCAATGCCTGTTTCACTTGTCAATGCATCAACATTTAATCCCAGAGATTTCGCCAGTTCCCCGTTAAGGATCACCAGCTCAGGGGATTGTACAGGGTTGGGCTTCATTTTTGAGAAGAATGTCTGCGGGAGCCGCGTATAGCTATTATCAAAATTCCATCCGATTTCATTGCTAATTGTCATCATAACTCCTTCCTTGCCTTCTTGGTTTTATAGTCATTTTCCTTTATTATACCCTTTCTTGTAAAACATAGCGGGCATCTTTTTGTATGTAAAAAAACCTGACAGCCGGGATTTTCATCCTCCGGCGGTCAGGCTTTCTCATGCTTATGCATCCTGCTCAAACGTTTTACAGGCTGTTTCCTCTATTTCATCCGCTTCCCGGCCATTCTGGCCAATCACATAAATAGAGTCAGCTACACATTTATCACCTTCAGCCCAGTACTTACAGTTTTCCACGTTACACAAAACTTCTACTTCCATTTTTGGCCACCTCCTTTTGGTTTAGTGATTATATACCCCTTTTTCGGATCGTTAACCATATGGGTTAATGTTCCAAATTGAGCGAAATGGCCTTGGAGGGAGTTAGTCTGAGAGGATTAGGCTTCTGAGTTTCTTTGTCATTTGCGGTGAAGTCTGGTAAATATCTTCATTGGTAATATACATGAAGGCGCTCTTTTCATTATCCTCGCCGAGCCATATATGAATGCCGTGAGAAGGAAGAGCTCCTTTGTATTCTACTGCTATATCATACTGAGGTTTACTGATATCTGCATTGCCTGACTGTTTGACAGCAGTTTTTATTGCTTTTTCAAATACAGCGATCGATTTTCTGTCCTTGAAAGAAATAAAGCTTTCTTCATTTATTCCGCCTAAACCCTCTGATTTTGAAACTTTGATTTCTCTGATTTCTTCATCCAGCAGAACCATTGTTTCAGCTGATTGACAGCCTGTTATGATTGCAAAAGAAAATACCATAAAAATGTATAATAAAGCTTTCATCAGCACCCCTCCAATTTAAGATTTTTGTTTTTTCGTATAAATTGTTGTTTTCACTTATCGATTTTGTCCGTTGATTT
>NZ_NPDG01000072.1:0-60119 GCF_002272225.1 Bacillus sp. 7894-2 | reverse complement strand
AACCAACTCAGCAAATTTAACTAAGTTATGAAAAAGCAACAAACTTTACGCCAAAACAGCCTTAAAAAGGAGGATGGACCGCAAGCCCATCCCCTTTTATCAATTCAGTTATTATTTTCAAGATTCTGTGACGCAAAGGCATCAAGCAATTCACGCACTTCATTTGTTGACCTTGTGTTCATCAAATGATTTCTCAGTGCACTTGCCCCTGGAAATCCTTTGACATAAATTTTGAAAAAGCGGTGAAGAGCGGTGAACGGCCGCAGCTCTAAATGTGAATATTGATCATGGAGATCCATATGCAATCTTAAGAGGTCCAGCAATTCATCACTAGTGTGATCCTTCTTCTCTATTTCAAAGGCAAATGGATTATGGAATATGCCTCGTCCTATCATAACTCCATCAATTCCGTATTTCTCGGCAAGCTCCAAGCCTTTTTGACGGTCAGGAATATCTCCATTGATTGTCAAAAGTGTATCCGGTGCAACCTGGTCGCGAAGCTCCTTAATCTCCGGGATCAGCTCCCAATGCGCAGGCACTTTGCTCATTTCGTCCCGTGTACGCAGGTGGATGGAAAGATTCGCAATGTCCTGCTCCAAAATATGCTTCAGCCAGGTCTTCCATTCGTCTACCTCTGTGAAGCCAAGCCTTGTCTTAACACTAACCGGCAAGCCTCCTGCTTTGGCTGCCTGTATTAGTTCTGCTGCCAGTTCTGGACGGCGGATCAGCCCGCTTCCCTTCCCATTCTGGGTCACATTGGGTACAGGACAGCCCATATTGATATCCAATCCCTTAAAACCCATTTCCGCCATCCCAATACTCATTTGACGGAAGTATTCTGGCTTATCTCCCCAGATATGTGCGACAATGGGCTGTTCATCCTCAGTAAAAGTCAAACGCCCGCGCACACTATTGACCCCCTCAGGGTGACAATAACTATCTGAGTTTGTAAACTCAGTAAAAAACACATCAGGTCTTGCTGCTTCACTCACCACATGGCGAAAAACAACATCTGTCACCTCTTCCATGGGTGCCAGTATAAAAAATGGCCGCGGTAACTCACGCCAGAAATTTTCTTTCATCTTTACATTCCAATCCTCTCATTAAGGGATATCATACGAACCCATATCCCAAAATTAAAAAGCAGCCTATTTCTGCTACTTATACACTTATACCATGGTTGGTCACTTTTTATCAAACTGCCTGCAGAGGTTTCACATTAGATATTTTTTCCTTCGTTTTTAAGCAGCGGCTCTTTAGCAAATCCATTTAGTCAGTCAAGGTTAAAATCTTCCTCCCGCAGCTGTTTTGCCTGCGGCTTTTGATTTAAATACGCTTCGAATTTTGAGCCAAACAATGTTTCAGGTCTCAGGTAGCGGGAATATTGCGGGTCTCTCTTCCATTCGGCAGTCTTCAAATCAATAACCTTTTGAAAATCCTTCAGGGTGAAGCCTTGTTCCCACCATGCCCTGATCAGACTCCTCGATTTCCTGGAGCTCTCCCGGTAACCTGAATCCGTTTTCTCATTAAGATATTGGATGATGGCAGCGTACGGAATGTCCGTTTCCTCGTCATCCAGATGGGAAAATTCACTGCCCTTTATTTGAATGGGTCCTTTTAATTCTCCCTCAATCTCTTTTAGTTTTTCATAGTCAATCGAATACCATTTCGTCTGATCCCAATTATGTGCATTGAAGTTATCCGACAGGAGATAACCCTTTTCCTCAAGAATGGAAATCGTCCGTTTAATTGTACTCAGCGACCAAAAAGGCAACTGTTTCTTCCATTCTTCATACGTGTTGTAAACCCATTTTCGTCCATCCTTCTCATTCCTGCTGACCGAAAGCCAATAATGGACATGCTGTAGCACGATCGCCTCCTTCATTCCCAGCTTCACCGCGAGCGATGGAATCAATATAATAGGCCGCTCCCCCACCAAAAACTTGCTCATTTAAATCCCTCCAGAATATCTTCAAAATGGTACACTGATTCTCAAAATGGTCATCATTGACACTATCCATTGATTCAGCTCCTCACCCTCTATATATAAAGAAAACAGTAAAAAGGACAGGGTGAATTAAAAATTTTTTATTAATGATTAAAATTCAGGGATGGAACCTTTCAGCTGACTGAAAAAGAGAGATTATATATATCATTTTGTAAGTATTCTTTGTAGTACTCTATGGTATTGGTTTGCTCAGGCGGGAATGGTTCAAAGGGGTCAAACTGAATTCATTAGGCGGGTCAGGGGGACAGGTTCATCTTTGAGCATAAACTTTATTATTCCAACAAAAAAAGAGCGGTTAATAGCATACCACTCCTTATTCAAATGTTTCAGGACGGAGGTCTGAAACAAGCCTATAAAATAGTAATTATCATGTTATAGGCATATTAATGTTTGCTTATTTGCGATTAATAGCTGATCCGGCACAATTGTATTATTTGAGTTCCAGCAGCGTACACGCCTCAACATGTGAGGATTTGATCGTGCATATAAATCTCATTAATATATTGGAATAGCACTTGCGATTTAAATAGAGTAAGGCGTATAAATTCACTCCATGCGCCCCTCACAAATTAGTACATACTGTCATCACAGATGACTAGTCCAAAAAGCCATTATTACATAAGAATATTCTTACCATCTAATCTTTGAAGAAAGCATATTAAATCATAAAGTACTTTTGTAACACATTCATCAAAAATTAAATTACTTCGACGCGTTCATTTCAACTTTTACCTGGCTTTTTTATTAACCTCATGAAAATAATCACAACGTTACATGCACAAATAATTAGGGAGAAAAATAATGGGATTGCTGAGATGACTAAAAACGAATCGATATCTCCATAAATATTCCCAACGCTATTATAGAACTCCTTAAATTCAAACAAAAATATTACTTCTGGTACTATCATAATCAAAACCAAGATTACAGATATCCAGAAAAAAAATCCGCCTTTCCTAAAATATAATATTGCTGAAAGAATATAAAAGAATAAAGCTAACAAAATTGGATATGTAATAACTTGAATTTCGGAATCACCACGGGTAATAGTCTCTTTAGTTATAAAATATAGCCATACATACCAAAAGATAAAAATTGTATTTGTCATAAAACTAATTACCGAGAAAAGCACATTTGGTTTATCAACTGATTGATTATTTCGATTTTCTATTGAATCTTTCATTTTACTAAAACTAATAGAGTTGAAATTAAATTGACAATTACTACAATTAGCTGAATTCACTTTTCTCTTTAAACCACAATTAGGGCAATATTTAAAACTCATCATTATCCACCTTTATAGTCATAGGCAAAAAAGACTAACACCAGTCAAGAAAAATTTATTTTCATTTTCAATATAACTCTAGACATGATTTAACTTATGATTCTATAGACCATAAATACTTTTAGCCAAAGCCTGGTCTATAGCATCGATGTTTTTATCATGGTTTAAATCATGATTCCAATTAGTAAGTCCAAAGTTTTGCTCGAAACTATCAATTATATTATTGTGATCTAAATCTGCTTGAAATTTGTCTATATATAGATCATTATTTAAATCCATATCGAATTTATCAAGAACTAAATCATGATCAATATCATTGATTGAATAGGTACCATGGTTTTCCAACTCGTACATTTGTAGATCGTTTGCATCAACTTCCATGTCATAGTTCATATCTAATACATCGAATGGGTCAAAATCTATAGCCATTTTGCATCCTCCTATAAATGTTTGTCTAAAAAACTCCCAATTCTCTTACCTGTTTCAGATAACTTCTTTTGCTGCTGCTTCTTTACATGTTCCCAAGTATTTTCAATACGTGAATCAATGTCTGGATAATATGTTAAATAGAATGCTCTATATGGCGTATTTGTTACTGTTTGATCTATGACTAATTTATCATTGTTATCTTGCAGTTTCTTTTTTAATAAAGATTTTAATAATTTATCTGCAGGCTGGAATCCCAATTTTCTAGATATATTTAATGTTCTTAGTTTCAATATTTTATTCTGTCCCTGATCATAGAGTTGAGAAAGATAAAATAAGTATTCCGCTTTTTTTCCTTGGTTTTTTTCCACTTGAATTGCCCGTGACATATAATCAATGCCATAGTTTAGCATTTTGTTTCTTTGATTTATTGTATTTGCAGATGCTGCTGAGTACCCTAATGCTTTAGCCAAGATAACAAGGTCCTCACCTAATATTTTTCTATTCTTATCCTTTATTCTTTTCATAGATAAAGCAATTGTCATGCCCAAACATTTTATAGGATCAAAAGATTCATAGGTATCATCCAATGTATTTAACCCTTTTGATATACCTTTACCTGCAAAAAAACCCACAGGATTAATGACCCCACGTCCTACATTGACACCACTATTTATTCTTTTATAGAAAGTAAAGGCTTCAAAGTAAAAAAGCCAATTTTTAGGATTGTCAGGATGATCTATTAAATTTTGTTGAAGTTCTCCTAATCCTGAAGCACCTTGAAGTGAATCACCAATCGCTGATATTAATGGCAAAGAGGATAACTCTTTTTTGGCTCTCCGAGAAAATTCAGCTAACTTCTTTTGTTCCGATTTTGAAAAAAAATTATCTAACATACCACCCATGCTCTCCAAACACCTTTCAAAACTTTCATATTTTAGTGTATATTGCTGATAAAAAATCCTTCATTAACCTTTCTACGGTATAAACCAAAATAAATTCCTTTATATCTTCATTTCCATCCAATCGAATTATTCCAATTTTTTATAAACTATCATAGTATAGTAACTTCTTGATTTGACAATCGGTTAGTAGATGTATTTTTGAAATATAATAACATTGTGGTTTTTAATGTTTTCGCAGTTTCGAAACTTTATAATACAATTTGCTTTAATCAATTCCTTCACAGTTAACTTCGACTATTGATCCAACTGCCATCAACACGACACCTAAACAGATAATATTTAGAACGATACTAAACATAATTTTATAAGCCTATGTGTATCAGGTTAAGTTTTTCCTTCAAACATTCCTATATTCAGCTATATAAAACAAAAAAACGCCCGTTATAGGACGTTGAAAATCTATAAAAGATTTACAACTGGCTGGCGTGTCAGAAGATTTAGCCCCTATAGTTTTGCGTCCTACTTTTTCAAGTAGTTTGCCATTTGAATTTAGGTATTATTGACTATTGTTAGTTTATTACTTTTTTACCAATTTGTAAATATGTTCCTTGTTGATTATTATTCCAAATGAATTAAATACTTAGAATGTTTCCTGAAAATCATCTTAAAATTAGCAAAACTAAAAACGAAGTTCAACCTATTATCCTATTAAGCAGTAGAGCTTAATTAATTTTGTTACTACAATCTTTCCCAAACTTCGCAGTGGCTAGAGTGGTGATGACAGAGATTATTCTTCGATGGTTAAAATTCCAAATCTTTTTTTTATTTATTACATAGTCAATAAGGTGAAGTTTTTACAGAAAATAAATCATATTTTTCAAGTACAGACTTGGAGTATAAAAATCCAAGATGCATATTTTGGGAAATACAGAAACAAATACTAACCCGATAATAAGCTAATTAAGCAGAGATTACTTAGCCTCATGAACAAAAAGTCGGCTTTCAAATTAGCAAAAAAAAATGATAAGTATTTATCTATTAGAATAGATCCAGGACGGGTCAAAGGGACAGATTCTCCCTCCCACCACAACCTTTTGTTACTTCAACAAAAAAAGAGCGGTTAACAACAACCACTCCTCATTCAGGCTTGTTTCAGGATGGAGTCTGAAAGAAGCACATAAACTGCTGATCCCCCTTGAGGCAGATAGCTATCTATATATAACTTTACTCAGCTTCAACAACTCTTACCACTTTATGCCCGCACTGCTGGCATTTGCCATGCAGGACTAATCCAAATTGATGGTTTCCAATCGTAAAACTCTCCATAGTGACAGCATCTTTACATTTGATACAAAAGACATTTTTTCTAAGTTGGCTTCTAAACTATTTAGGAATGGAGAGCCATTTTTTATTTGCATGCATACAAAATTCTCTCCCTGCTAATTTTTATAGAAACACAAACTTGTTATTTGAGTTCCAGCAGCGCAACCGCCTCAACATGTGTGGACTGTATTTGACAACACAAAGGGATGTTGGTGGGTTTACTAACACTCTTTTAAAGAATACACCTTCCTACAAATAGTGAAACCTAAAGTATCGTACGTACCTGCATCTGAATTATTTACATTTCTTTTTTTACTTAAATCCCAGCGAGTTAAATTGCCTTTCTGTTCTAGCTATATAAATACTTATCAATTTTTCAATATTCTCTGTTTTGCCATCCCGCATTTTAGCAAAGTGTTCTAATGCTTCCCTTGTTAAAACATCATCCGGGACAAGTTGTGGGCGGTCATAATAAAATATTGCTGGTTCGATTTCACCTGTTAATTTTGCAAAAATACACACTATACACATAATATCAAAATTAATATTCTCTTCTTGTGGATATGAAACATTATAAAAATCAAATGGAGAAACATTATTATATTGACGTAAATACTCTTGAATCAATATTTCAAAGCCTGGCTGCATAAATCTTGGAATATTAAGCCTTGTTACAATTGGAGTAATATTTCCTGTGAAAATAATATCTCCGTCTTCTATAAAATATTGTGTTATGTTAGTTTCTTCAAAACAGGAAACATCCAATTTATTATTTGCATATGGATTATGAAAAATAAAAAGTCCATCTGTCAATAACTCTGGAACTTCTTTATCAACGACCTGTAATTTGTATGGAATATCATTATCTTCATAATCCCTTCTAAGATTGTATACTATATTGGTAGAACTTTTTCCTGATGACAGTGCCATTGAAGTTAATTTCCCTAAAGTTGTGGTACAAGAATAAATAATTGCTGAAATATTACTATATTTATCAGAATTAAATATTCCAATAGGAATATTTGCTCCTGTTTCAGGCTTAACAACTGTATCCTTTTTTATGTAATGCTTTTCTTCTGGTACATAATATAATCCGTAAAGCAATGCTAACATAGGAAAAATATATTCTCGTCCATAATTCACCTGATCATAAGAACTCATTGCCACCAAGAATGGAACATCCTTTTCAATCCACTCACATTTAGAATACTCTTGAAAATGCTTATTTATTTTATATGTTATGGTATTGGAATGCCTAATTATAGCTTCATCTAAAACTTCATTAAAGTCAGTTTGTTGACTTGGAGGAATGAACATTTCCATTAAATCATTTAAATCTCTGTCTTTTTCTTCTCTTCCACCCTGCTTGATATTTGATACTACAGCCTCAACATATATTTTGTTTGGAGATGTGATAATAAAATCCGGTCTATTGTATGAATGTTCCAGTTCAAACCCCATTTCATTAAAACACGCATTCAAATAAAATTCCCAAAAAGTTGAATGAAATGTTTCTTGAAATTCTCTTACTATTTTTTTATCTCTATCCACAAATCCTTCCGTCCAGCCAAGTAAAATATCTCGCTCGTCATTCATAGTTATACTTTCTTTTAACAATTTAAATTTAGGATGTAAGTTTTCTTCACTAACACCCTTTACTATCTGAAATAATTCCAAACTCGTACGACCTTTCTAAGATAAAGTTGATTCCCTCTAATTAATAAAGTTTGCCGCTTTCGTATTTTAATTCCTTTCCTTTATTTAAAAACCCTATTTCAATCTATCAAGTTTAATAGAAGGAGATAATGTAAAAAGACCATTCTAACGAATATTATCTATCTAACCCAAACAAATACTGGTAATATGTACCTTAAATACTAATATAGAGGTGAATCAAATGTCCAAAAATACAGACATAGTAAGGGGAAATAACTTTGAGGTTTTGTTACCAGAAACCACGGAGGATAAAAAGAAAGAATTAAAGAACCTTATTGACCAATATGAAATTTCTGATAACCGAAAAAAACAGATAGAAGACCAAGCTATTAAGAAAAACCTCACGAGTACTTTACTTTCTAACACTGGATTGTTAGGTAAAGTCGTTAAGTTTTTTAAAGATACTGATGATGAAGTAAACAAGTCACAGCAACAAGAAAAATTTGATGCACTAATATTTGATCTAATAACCTCACAAAAAGTAAATAATGATACCATTCAGCAAATTAAAGAACTTCTTTTGGACCCCTATGGTAGTATGTTATTTAATAAATATTCAAGAATATTAAATAATGTCCCATATTATAATGAGTTTATTGATTTGTTAGGTGATGCATTAATTAATATTTCTCAAGAAGATTATCAAGAAAAGTACTACGATTTAGACTTTCTACTTACAAAGATTGAAAGTTTATCACCACTAGCTCTACTTTTACTAACCAAATTAAATGATTGGCAAGGAGAAACGTATAATAAAACAGGTGATTATAAACTAATAGATAATATTGTCCAAGGAGATTGGTATACAGACTTTGCTGCTCAATATCAAAGTGTATTACTTAAATATGGGGTATCTGAAAAAATAGAACTAGTTAATATGCATTCCCGTATGGCTCTTGTAATTAGAGAATTAGCAAACGAAGGGTTAGTAATAGCAAGTGGTGATGGTAACAAAAAACGGAAGGAATTTACTATAGGTTTATCAAAACCGGCTTTTGATATTTTACAACTATTAAAGGTGAAATAGATAAATATAAAGATACAATTCTCTTGCCCGATAATTCAAAGAAAATCGGTAATGAATTCAACTAAAAACTAATTGATTTCCAATTTAAAGTCTATAATAACTAACTTTTTCAAATTCGAAGCATCCTTTAATGTGGAGAGTTACAAATAGAAAAGACCAATAAGGTCCTTTTTTACACTATATATAATAAGTATCAATTTTTGCTTTCTCATTTTCCTAAAACGCTTCAGTAATTTAATGAAATGGTCAGACTAGCAACTTTATACGAAAAACCTCTAACAAAAGACAGGGCTAAAGAATTAGCAATTGCCGCTTTGACAGGCAATCTTGGTAAGAGTCTTTTTAGGCAGGCATTAAAGTTTATCCCTGGTGCTGGCTCTCTAGTTGGTGCTGGAATTGCCGGTAGTATGACTTTAGCATTAGTTTATGGTATTAAATATGCTTATGAAAATAACATTGAATTAGATGCGGAAGTCTTGAAGAGTCTATCTAAAATGTTTTTTAAAAAGAGGATAATTTACATCCTAATTTACAAAATTAAAATGTATTTAAAAAGCTTGGGAAGTCAAAACCTCCAAGCTTTTTGTATATTGTGAACTTTTTTTAAAAAAATGGCATTTAGTACTTCAATATACATTAGTCTAAGTAAGGTTTTTTCTGATAAGTAATTAGAGAATAAATATAAAGACCACCCCGCCTGGTAAGCTGATTTGTGTGGCCTATTCCGTTGGCGACTAACCAATGGAATTTCTAAAGTCTACTTCTAGTATTTGTTAATGGTGGTGAAGTCCAGAATTCACCCTTCACTAAAAAGGGTGAATCTGGCATTAACAATTACTCCTGTTTTGAGTATGGAGCCGCCATTATTTTGTAGTACCAGAAATGCACCTAATGCACTCCTGAGTCGCCCAGGTCTCGCTTTACCGACCGTTTCACCACGAAACGTACTACAACCCACCTTGCAAATACCAACGAGCACGGGATGTTTGATTCCTAATAACTAAAATCAATCTGGGGACATAATTCCCTTCTAACGGGATGACATCACGATGGTAAGTCGTGAGCGAGGTTGACGGGAAACTCTAACAATTCTTTTACGTCTTTTTTGCATTATCAAATCGCCTACCGATAGATGAATGGGCACACTGCCAGTTATATTAGTTTTTCTTGATGTAAAAACCACAAGGCCATTAACTTTCTCTAAACCCTTTTTATGGTTTCTCATCCTAATATGTTAATTTCGAGAAAATTAACTGTTCCCTTTCTCCAATTGATAATTTTAAATTTTTTACTCAATCTATTTTTGTTCAATAACATTTCTTTAATACTTGAAGATCCTAAATATTAGGTATCGGATTCATATTTCCTCCGTAAATTACAGCACTTTATTTTTATTATTAGAAACTGTCACGTGAATATTGGCATATTTAAAAGGAGTTTTCCAAATTCTATTCCCTTGTACCGGCTACTTCTCTCATTGCAGCTCCAACCTCAGCAAATCTATCTTGTTCTTCAACAGAATCCTCATCCTCGGATGGGTTAGTATCAGCCTCATTATTAATATCATCCATCATCATATTAAAATGGGCTATATGTCCTTGAGTATCGAAAATCTTTTTAAAGACTTGGAAGTACCTCTCTACAACATCGTCACTAGATTCAACATACAAATCGTCACTTATAAAGTGAGAGCCATCATTTATCCAGGAGATTAACGACCGGCATCTCATTTTATCATCTAGTTCAAATTTTTCTTCTAAACTATCAAGATCAATATTGCCCAGAAACTTAAAATAGTTTTCCAGAATTCTACGCATAATGTTTTGAATTGAAGCCAGACCTTGTTTATCTCTAGTTTTTAATTCTTTCCACAGTAGTTCATAAGAAGTCTTAATTGGATTTTCATTAAATCGTATTATATAAGATTGGTTTTCTTTCTTTTTTACTATCCAATATCCGCCTTCACCGTAGCTCTTTTTACCTTGTTTAAAGGTTACTTCTTTATGAAAGTAAATGTTATGTGTAAGTATAAATAGCTGCTTAATATCCGTTTTATTATCTCTTATGTCAAACATTATTTCTCTTACTAAACTGCTTACCATAAAGAGAACATTACTATCTAGACTGGATATCGGGTCGTCTATAACAACAACCTTCTCATTTACTATATCTTGTCTATTATTACTGCCTTTTAACAACTGGTAAAAGTATAGAAAGGTTATAAATGTTCTTTCACCCTCACTTAATGTATCTTTTACATCCTCTCCGGTGTTTCTTATTATTTTGTAGTTACCTTTTTTTGAAGCTGTTTCTAGTTTGAAGTTTTTAAATCCAAATGATTTAAGTATCCTATTTATTTCACTAACTGAATGTTCCACGCTGGTTGTCTTCTCTTGCAGATCAATTAAATCTTTTTCAAAACCTATTTTAAAAGATTCTTTTTTACTCTGACCTTTCCTAATTCCAACTAGAGCTTTCTCGATTTCAGTTTTTTTTCTATTAAAGCTTAAGAAATTTGTTTTGTTTTTTTCAGCAATATATCTCCAAATATCTTTTACTAAATTCTCTTTTTCGGTTTTAACATTCTCTATTAAAAGATTATATTCTGTAATTTTTTTGTTTGCCCTCTGAATTTCAGAATTAACTTCATTAAGTAATGGTAATATTTCAACCAGTTCAATAATTCTACTAGGCTCTTTTTTCTTCTTCTCTATAAGTAAAATGTTCTCATTAAATTTAGACTTAATTAATGAGAGCAGTTCTTGGATTTTCTCCCCATTAATACTTTTATCATCTGACAAGTTTTCTATTTGCCTAATTACACCTTCTACTTTATTCCTATAATCAATAGAGGATTGATTTAAATCTTCTATCTGCCTAATATAAGTTTGGTCAAAGTAACTTTCTAACTTTTTTTCAAATTCATTAGGAAGCGTTTGTTGACAGAATGGGCATTGATTATCGGTGTTTTTTATGTATGTAAAGCCTTGCTGTACCCAATCGCTTAGGTTCAATTTCATTATTAAATCAGCGATATCCACATCTTCTTTACCAATTATTTTTTGTTTGAAAATATGGTTATCATCTAGAGACGTTTCAAACAGGATTGATTTTAGTAATTCTAATTTTTCTATTGGCCGGTCAAAAATTGATTCCTTTTTTAATTTTATTTCCTCTAATGATTTTAACTGCCTAGTAGTATTTGATTCTTCAATACATTTTTGCATAAACTTTTCTTTAGAATTTCTATAACCTTCAATTAAACCTTTAAAATTCTCGTCTATTTCTTTTTTTATATCCCAACATTTCTCTTTAAATTCATTAATTAAATTTTCCTTCTCCTCAGATTTAGATTTAAGTTTTCCATCTAATTTTTCTATATCTTCTTCGTGTTTTAGAATTTCTTCTTTTAGTGAATCGACCTTAGTTTGATGTTCAACCGACTCCTTCCCTAATGTAAATATCCCTTTTATAGTTTTATCTTGTTGAAAGTTTTCATTTACAAAGTTTCGATTATATACATAGGTAGCCATCTTTCTACCTTTCCATTCTACTGTACAATCGGAGAAGTTCTCTTCATTCCTTAATACTTCTGATATTGTTGTTTTGCCGGCCCCATTATTACCGTAAATAAAATTAATTTTTCTAAGATTTTCCAAATAAGCTCCTCTATCATCATAAGTAGCAACATTTTTAAGGGTAATCTTTTCTATCATTAAAAATCCCTCCTATGAAACGCACAGATATTATATACAAATTATAACAAAATTACTAAAAAATAAATATTTACCGATGGATTCTTGTCCAATAAAAAACCCAATCTGCATTGCATAAGCTTAATTTTGACGTCATTTGAAAGCTTTGCCAAAAGAGAACAAGAGAAAGTAAAAATCCACCATTGTATGTATTAAAATTCTTCCTCATCCATATAATCGTCCGTAAACTTTAGCTTCATTGAAAGCATTGACAAAAATACCTATAAAAGGATGATCTAATGCATAATCTGAAGTTATTTTTCTCAATATAATAATGAATTTTTTTATTTGGAAGGGATTGAAGAAAATTGTTGGTTGAACCTACAAAATACTGCGAAGAATGTAGAGAATATCATCCCTACACTTTCTTTGAGGGCAGATACTTAAATATTTGTAAAATATTGAAGTGGGCTGAGGGAAGTATTAACAACGCCTTTAGACGCTCTCAAAAGACAAATAAATTAAGAAAAATCAATGGTGAAGAGCCTCTTCCGTTCTCTATTACATCATGGGACCTTCTTGATTTATGGCAAGATCAGAACGGACAGTGTTTCTATACAGGGTTGGATTTCTTCCCACCTTGGCTAGATAAATACGAAGATAAAGAAGGTATGTATACGCCCAGTATTGATAGATTAGATAATGAATTAGGGTACCAATTAAACAATATAGTTTTGGCATCTCGTTACATAAATACGATAAAAAATGATAAAAGTTTGGAACAATTCTTAGCTGAGCTAGAGGATTCTGCATATATTTCAGTTCAGGTTATATCTAGAATTAAATCTTTCTTTTATAAAGAAAGATTTAATCCGGAAATTTTTTTGTTAGATAGAGCTTCCTACTTCAACATAATGTTAAAAAAACTCATCTAAGTTCGCTAAGTAAGCTTTAAAAAAATCCCAGAAAATATTTTTATTTTATATTAAGTTGCAGAACTTTAACAATCGACAGGGTAGGATCTAATATAGATTAATGTACTTAATAGAAGAGAAACCAACATAATGTAGATGGTGTACAATGTAGATACCAGATAATGTAAAAACTCATAATGGATTTGAAAATTAAATTTTAATAGCCCTTTTCGGTAAAGCCCTGATATGTGGTGGTGAAGCCAGACTTCACCCTTCACATTAGAGGTAGAATTCGGCATTTAATAGAAAACTCCTGTTTTGCGTTTGGAGCCACCGTCATATTGTAGTACCACAAGTGCATTAAAAACACTTCTGAGTCGCCCAAGTCTCGCTTTACCAACCGTTTATAATTAACGGTGGCAATTAGATAAACTGTCAAGCTGATTAATATACTTAAAATGCCGCCCTTGCTTGGTAAGCAGATTAGGATGGCATTGTTCATCGGTGACATACCAATGGACTTGTTCAGTCAAAATATATTATATATCTATTATCGTGTTCTTATTCACATCAAAGCAACACATTAAATAAAGTAATTTTGTTCCTTCTAAATACCCAATTTTAATTACTAGAGAATTATATAGATTTCTAGTTAGGCAATAATGTGAGAGGGTAAATTCATTAGTATTAAATCAATATTTTATAATTGTTAATATACTTTTAACTGGTAAACAAGAAATTTTAAAATAAAGTGAAAAATTTAGGGAAAATTGTTAGTATTTAGTAAGGAGAGGTGAGTAGATTATGATTCAATTTGATGATAATGAATTTGAAAAGAGCTACGAAGAAGAAATAAACAATATTAATGAGCAACTTGAAAAAGAAATTTTATTTGCAATGATTGGTGATGTTAACGCTGGTAAATCCTCAACAATTAATCGCCTAATTGGAGAAGAAGTGGCTTCAGTTAACTCTAAGCCCGGGGAAACTACTGTTGTAGATAAATATAATTATAAAGATAAAATTATATTCGCTGATACACCTGGATTAGACGATATAACCAGTAAAAACTCCGAAGAGACGCTTAAATTTTATAAAGAAGCAGATGTTATTCTATTTTTCCTTAATGCAGCAGGAACGGTATTTTCAGAGGGTGAAAGACAATCCTATGAAAAAATAAAAAAATTTAATAAAAGAATAATCTTTGTTTTAAATAAAATTGATGCAGCCGATGATATTCCAGGTCTTGTTAAATTTGTTCAAGAAGTTACAAATTATGATTTTAAGGTTACTCCAATCTCATCAAGGACTGGAGAAAATATTGATATGCTTAGAAATGCTATACTTGATATTCTTAAAGAGGAAAAAAAAGATATTTTATTCGCAAAACATATTAAGGAGAAGTCTTCAACAGCAAATAAGTGGATTCTTGGTGCTGCAACTTCAGCAGGTGCTGTAGGGGCAGCACCAATCCCAGGCTCTGATATTATTCCCTTAACCGGTATACAAGTCAGCTTAATGATCAGATTGGCAACTTTATATGAAAAACCATTAACAAAAGACAGAGCCAAGGAATTGGCAATCGCGTCTTTGACTGGAAACTTGGGAAAGAGTCTCTTTAGGCAGGCAATAAAATTTATACCCGGGGCAGGATCATTTGTTGGGGCTGGAATTGCCGGAAGTATGACATTAGCGTTAGGTTACGGAATTAAGTATGCGTATGAAAATGATATTGAACTAGATGCAGAAGTTTTAAAGAATCTCTCTAAAATGTTTCTTCAAAAGAACCAATAGGCTACATACAATTTACCAAATTTAATGGAGGTTTTCATTTGGCGTTAGTCTTAATTGATCCTCGAGGTGTAGGAAAAACAAGTGTTGCAAAATTGATCGTAGAAAAACTTTGTCTTTCTTATGTATCATTATATGAAGAAGGAAAGAGTTTAGATTATTCCATTCGACAATCACCTCAGGGTGATTACGGCAAGTGAAATGTACCAACAATGACATTCTATTTACCACCTAATGACAAGAAATGTACCAGCAAATGACAAGCTGTTTACCACTATACCTTCTGTATAATTATTGAGCAAACCTTCGGGTGTGCCATTATTATTCAGGAGGTATTTTTGTATGATTCATTATCGGAAGATATTGGAATTACACGATGAGGGCATCAGCCTTAGAGGCATCGCTTCAAGTACTGGTCATTCTCGTCAAAAAGTAACAGAGATCATCGGCCTTGCCGAAAAGAAGGGGTTAGTCTGTCCGTTAGAGGAAGAAATGACGGATAAGTGGATTGAGGAATTTCTTTTTCCTTAGAAGACATTAGAGGCTTCAGGTCGACACCCCTTGAATTTTGACTATATTCATGAAGAGTTGGCAAAGCCCAATGTAACACTTTCACTTCTCCACCATGAATATGAAGCTGAATGTAGAGCGAGCCAGAAGATTCCATACTCTTATCGTAGTTTTTTGCGTCATTACAGCAATTATGCAGATAAGTACAAAGCTACTTTGCGCATTCGCAGAAAACCAGGTGAAATCATGGAAGTCGATTGGGCGGGTTCCACAGCATTCATCATTGATAGAGATACTGGAGAAAAGGTAAAAGCTTATGTGTTCGTTGCGACCCTTCCCTGCAGCCAAATATCATACGCAGAAGCAAGCTTATCTATGGATTCGCATTCCTGGATTACACTTCACAATAATGCGTATAAATATTTTGGTGGAACGACTCAGATTGTCGTTCCAGACAATCCTAAAAACGAGTGTTACGAAGCATACGACCCGTGAATTGATATTAAATCCTGCCTATAAAGAGATGACAGACTACTACAACACTGTCGTCATGCCTGCGAGGGTGTGTACTCCCAAAGATAAAGCTAGTGTAGAAGGTTCGGTTGGAGTTATCTCTACCTGGATCATTGCAGCATTAAGAAATACGCATTGCTTCACAATTGATGAATTGAACGAAGAGGTTAGGAAGAAATTAGATGAATTTAATAAAAGACCCTTCACGCGGAAAAAAGGGTCTCGTTTGTCTGCATTTGAAGAAGAGGAGAAATTTGCGCTTTCTCCCCTTCCAACAGCAACTTATAAAATGCCTGAATGGAAAAAGACAACTGTAGCACCTGACTATCACGTTTCTTTCGATAGTATGTTTTATTCCGTACCCTACTAATATATCAATATGTTTTGTTCTGTGAACATTGCCAAAAGGGAATGTGGTTCAAGGCTAATCAAAAAGGCTATAGGTGTGGCGGCAATATTAAACACGGAGATACTTTCTGGGAGAATAGAGTAGTTATCCGAGAAAAAGAACTAGAACACATTATCATCGAAGATTTACAAGAGCTTTTTCAATCTATTCAAGACGATGAGTTCCTAAAAAGCTTACAAAAGAGACTCGATCAGAAAAAATTTCAGATAAATAATGAACTCAAAAAAATTGAGAAAAAATCAAATAAATTACGTTCTAGAAAGAAAGATTACCTTGATATGTATGCTGACGAAATAATAACTCGGGAAGAGCTAGTGGAATATCGTAAGCAGATTGATCAGGAAGTATCTAATTTAGAAACGGCTAAGATTCAGTATCAAGAAAAGCTAGAAGAGTGCGAAAGTGAGAACTATGCAATTCATTTAGGTAAGAAGCTTAAAGAAGTTTCAATACTAAACGATTTAACTCCTCAAGACTTACACTCACTGGTGAATAAAGTCACCTGTAGCATTGATGGTAATCTTCGTATTCATTACAACTTCGTAAATCCTTTCGAAGAACAGGAATAGGCAACAACCACAAGGGTTAGTTGCCTTCTTTTAAAATGAGTTGCGAGATACACTCAACATGCGCCGTCTGCGGAAACATATCCACAGGCTGTATGCCATTTACTTTATATTTGGAACTCAAGACCGAAATATCCTTAGCCAATGTGGATGGATTACACGAAACATAAACCACTTTCTTCGGCTGGACTTTCAAAATAGTTTTTAAAAGCTGCTGGTCCAGTCCTGTTCTTGGCGGATCGACGATGATAACATCGGGACGCCATCCTTCTTTTGTCCATTTCGGAAGCCATTCTTCTGCTTTGCCGACCACGTATTGGGCATGCTTGATTCCATGGCGGGCCGCATTTTTCTTTGCATCTTCAATGGATTCCCTGATGATATCCATGCCGCGGATTTCAGCTGCCTTATCGGCTACCCATAGTCCAATCGTTCCGACGCCGCAGTATGCGTCAGCTACTTTTTCCTTGCCTGTTAAAGCCGCTGCTCTCTTGACTTCATTATAAAGCTTGACCGTCTGTTCAGGGTTCAGCTGGAAGAAAGTCCGTGCCGATAGTTCAAACTGAAGGTCCCCAAGCGTTTCCTGGATAAAGTCGCTTCCATCCAGATTCGTGGTTTCCTGTCCAAAAATAATGGAGGTTTTTTCACCGTTCACGTTTTGGATGATGGACTTTACTTCAGGCAGCTCACTTTTTATTTTTTCGATAATGATTTCTTTTTTAGGAAGCTCTTTTTGAGCTGTAATTAATACGATCTGCAGCTCGCCTGTCTGTATTCCCACCCTGGCAACGATGGTTCTTACGATGCCTTTGCGGTTTCTCTCATTATAAATGGGTATTCGCAGGTCCTGAAGAATTCGCTTCACTGCTTCTGTCGCCTTTGTTGTCTGCGGATGCTGGACCGCACAGTGCTCAATATTAATCAGGCGGTGCGAATTCATGCCATATAAACCGGCCAGCACCTTCCCGTCTTTTTGGCCAACCTGGAACTGGCTTTTATTTCTGTAGCTCCATGGATCTTCCATTCCAATGGTTTCTTTTATATCCAGCTTTTCAGGATTCAACTTGGTATGGCGCTCTAAAGCTTGAATAATGATATCCCGCTTTTCCTTCAGCTGCTGATCATAGCGGAGATGCTGCAGCTGGCAGCCGCCGCACTCATGATAGACCGGGCATGGGGGCTGGACGCGGAACTCCGACTTTTTGCGGATTTTCTTGATTTTGGCCTCAGAAAACTTTGGATTTACCTTTGTTGCTTCTGCGACAATTTCCTCACCTGGCAGTGCCCCAGGTACAAATACGACCTGCCTTTTAAAGTAACCGACACCTTCGCCATTGATGCCAAGCCTTTTGATTGTCAGCGGGAACGTCTGCTTAAGTTTTAATTTAGCTTTTTGTTCTTGTTTCATGATCCTTCATCACTCCAAATTACTCGATGCTTCTCCACAAATAAAGCGAAGCATAGCTCAAATAAGGATTCCAGCTCTTTGAAAATGTCTCCATTTCTTCAAGAGTCGGTTTCGCTTCTAATTTATATAATTTTTTCAAGGCATTCTGGATGCCGATGTCTGCAGCCGGAAAAAGATTTGGCCGGCCAAGCCCGAACATTAGGAAATTCTGAACAGTCCAGGGACCGACACCGCGCAATTTGATCAGTTTATCATAAATTTCTTCATCTGAAAGGTTTTTAAGCTCATCAAAGTTTATATTTCCCGCCGCCGTTTCTTTTGCAATGCCAATGACATATTCAGCCTTCCGTCCGCTGAACTGCAGTTCCCTCAGGTCCTCCACCTTAAGTTCTGCCACTTTTTCAGGCAGCGGATAGAACCACACACCGTCTTGTTCAAATCCAAAGGTTTTCACAAACCGTTCTGTTAATGTGTGTGCAAACGCAAGATTCAGCTGCTGGTGGATAATGCATTTCAGGATACAGCCATATGGATCAAAGTCGAGCACAATAGGCGTTCCATAATGCTCTTCAAATATCGGCTGTAATTCTGTGTTTTGAAAATGTTTGTGAATGGTCTCAAGTGGCAGATGCCATTGGAATATTTCCGATAAGCGCTCAGCTGCTTTTTCTTTAAGGGAGCCATCCGTTCCGGAAATTAAAAATTCCGGCTGTTCCGTCGTTCCGATTGCTTTTACTTCTGCCACGACCGGCTGACGCTTAAGCATCATAGGCACTTTCACAGATCTATCCTCTATATTAACCTGATTAAGAGGATCGTTCGAAAGCCTGTCCAGTACGAGATCAAAATTATAAGGTCCTTCTACTTGTATCTTTTCCAAGAAGAATCCGTCCTTTATCATTTTCCCCGATTATAGCATTTTTTCGCTAAAATTGTTTACCTATGCAAAAATAGACCCTGACGAGCCGGGTCTATTTCTGCGATCATTGTATTTCTGCCAAACTTCAGTACAGCATCTGCTCCCCAATCGCCTGCTCCCATGTCAAGTCGTCAAGGCTCTTAAACGTGTACCCGCGCTTTTTCAGATCCTGAATGGCTTTTTCAAGTGCATCGGCATTGTCCTTTGAGACTGTGTGCAGAAGCAGAATACAGCCAGGGTGGATCTGGCGCATAATATTGTCATAAGAATACTGCCAGCCCTTCTGCCGGTCAGTATGCCAGTCTACAAAAGCAAGTGACCAGAATACATGCGTGTAGCCTTCCTTTTTAGCAAGAGCCAATGTACGTTCACTGAATATCCCGCGCGGCGGCCGCAGATAAGCCATTTGCTTAACACCAGTCAGCTTTTCGGTTTCAGCACGGACCATTTCGAGCTCTTTGATAAATTTCTCATCGCTCACTCTGGTCATATCAGGGTGATGCCAGGAATGATTGCCAATGATATGCCCTTCAGCCGCCATCCTCTTGACGAGATCGGGTGCGCTTTTTAAATAATGGCCTGTTACAAAAAAGGCAGCAGGGACCTTTTCCTTTTTTAAAACGTCCAGAACCTGCCCGGTATAGCCGTTTTCATATCCATTATCAAATGTTAAATAGATCTCCTTTTTGCTTGTATCGCCTTTATAATAAGAGCCATGCCGTTCAAGCAGCGAATCGAGCGGCTTGCCTGCTTCAGCGGGCACCTCATTTTTTGCTTTTTTAAATCCCCAATGAACCGGCGAGTTGCCGTAGTTTGCATAAGCTGTTCCGGAAAAAAACAGAATAAATACACTCAGGAAGATACTTAATTTTTTCATCTGAGCTCCTCCAATATTTTTTCTTAGTGTTTGTGAATGAAAAAAAAACATTCACAGGGCCGGCTGGCAAAAATGCACAAAAAAAGAGAGACCGCAAGCAGCCTCTCTCGTTCCTCTTTAAAATACACGCTCTTTGAATTGAGCCAATTTCTCAAGTGAAGATTTATCGACATCACGATGAAGGCTGTTGCCGTGGGAATCCATTGTCACCACTGCGGTAAAGCCTTCAACCTTAAGGTGCCACATAGCTTCAGGAATGCCGAATTCCATCAGGTCCACACCTTCAACAGACTTGATGCAATCTGCGTAATATTGTGCAGCCCCTCCGATTGCATTTAAGTAAACGCCGCCATGCTCCTGAAGTGCTGCCAATGTTTTCGGCCCCATACCGCCTTTTCCGATTACAGCACGGATGCCAAACTTTTTCATGATGTCACCCTGATATGGCTCCTCACGGATACTTGTAGTCGGACCGGCTGCTTTCACATGCCACTGGCCGTCTTCATCCTTCATCATAACCGGACCGCAGTGATAAATAACCTGTCCATTAAGGTCAACTGGAGCATCATGATCAATCAAGTGGTGGTGGATGGCGTCGCGTCCCGTGTACATCATGCCGTTGATTTGAACGACATCTCCGACCTTAAGACCGCGAATCTGTTCTTCCGTGATCGGCGCCTGCAAGGTCACAATGTTTGTTTTCTCTGCTGTTTCAGCAGCTGCCGCAGTCTCAAGCTCAGCTTCAGTTGCACCAAATTCGATGTGCTCGCCTTCCTGGTACATCCATTCATTAATTTCGCCTGTTTCCATGCTGATTTCCACACCAAGACGGCGGAACGCCCAGCAATTATAGGCAACAGATACGAAGAAGCTTGCCGGAATGCGGTTCATCACACCGACTTTACAGCCTAGAAGTGTTGTTTCCCCGCCGAAGCCCATTGTTCCGATGCCAAGCTCATTGGCATTTTCCATTACATAGTCTTCAAGCTTGCGAAGATCTTCATTAGTGTTCACATCATCTACAGAACGGAACAGCTGCTCTTTTGCCAGGTCGTAGCCTGAAGAGCGGTCTCCCCCGATTCCCACACCGATGAAACCGGCGCTGCAGCCTTGTCCCTGGGCCTGGTATACAGAGTGCATGATGCACTTGCGGATTCCATCCAGGTCACGTCCAGCGCGGCCAAGGCCGTCAAGTTCACAAGGAAGGCTGTATTGGATATTTTTATTTTCACAGCCGCCACCTTTTAGAATCAGGCGTGCGTCAATATAGTCTTTTTCCCATTGCTCGAATTTAATAACGGGAGTGCCAAAGCCAAGGTTATCACCACTGTTGGCGCCAGTTAAAGAATCAACAGAGTTCGGGCGAAGCTTTCCATCCTTGGTAGCCTGGGCAATCGCGTTTTTGATTGCTTCCTTCATGACCAGCTGGTTCGCACCGACAGGCGTCTTGATTTTGAATGTCGGCAAGCCGGTATCCTGGCAGATTGGCGACACATTGTCATCAGCCATTTTAATATTATTTGTAATCGTATCCAGGCTCATCGCCGCTCTCGTGCCGGCATTTTCTCTTTCTTTCGCTGATTTAATCGCACGGCGCACGTCACGCGGAAGATTCGTGGATGTCTGAACAATCAGCTGATACATGCTTTCCTGAAATTTGTCGATATTCATTGCTTTAGTCCCCTTCCCTTTGCTCCCTATATCGCTATATCTTTTATGAAAATTATAATTATTAATCGTCTACCATTATACTCCTATCTGAAGTGTATTTAAAGATAAAGGTTGCAATCGTTTACAGGGTGAAAAAGGAATTTTCCGCAAAAAAAAGAGCCCTCAGGCTCCTATTGTTAATCGCGGTTATTAAATTCACGGCATTTGGATTCGAGGTCATCGATCATTTCAATCAGACGGTCGATGTCTTCGATCTCAGTGTCTTCCGGCTCAATAGCTTCCAGTACGTCCAGGAACATATTTAAGCGCTGCTTTAGAAAAGTAACTTGTGAATTTTTATCTTGAATCGGACTGCCCAAAAACGTTCTCTCCTTTCGTCTCGATTACATCCTACATGAAATCTGTGGTTTCAGCAAATAAGTATTTTCACTTAATATACCCGTCAATGCCACCCTGCAACATGAATATGGATTAAAATCGTCGTTTATTGTCTTCCTTTTAAAGGAATAGACCTATATAGAAGGGAGGCAAACCATGCTTTTTTCCAGCTGGCAGGACATATGGAGAGTTCTCTCGATTGGGGCAATGAGTTATATATTCCTCGTTATATTCCTAAGGATAGCAGGAAAGAGAACGTTAACCAAAATGAATGCATTTGATTTAGTGGTGACAGTTGCCATCGGCTCTACCCTTGCCACTATATTCCTTAATAAACAGGTATCACTTGCCGAAGGGCTGACTGCTTATGTTCTTTTGATCAGCCTTCAGTATATCGTTTCCTGGCTATCTCTTCATTCAGCCAAATTCAATAAGCTCATAAAAGCCAGTCCAGAACTTCTCTATTATAAAGGCCATTTCGTTGAATCGGCTTTAAAAGAGAACAGGGTTTTACAATCAGAAGTGCTACAGGCAGTGCGCTCCGGCGGTCATTCCTCAATGGATGAAATTGAAGCGGTTGTGTTTGAAACTGACGGCAGTATGTCAGTCATTCAAAGGAGCAGTTCAACCAGCACGATGAGCACCCTTTCTGATATTGGCCATAAGAAAAGCTGATGCCAAAACGGCATCAGCTCTTTATTTGCTCCTCTGTAATTCCGGCAGCCTTCCCTTCACGGCTTGAGTCAGCCGCTCCATATAAACGGCCTTTCTCCCGGTCGATTTGGATAGCCTGTACATTTCCGATCCTGCTTGGCTTATCTCCAAATTCATACCCCATGGACTCCATTTCTCCCTTGGATTCCATGCTGATGCCCGGCTCCCACTCAATAAGAGGGCCTGTTGTGGCAAAGATCCGGGGCTCTTCAATCGCTTCCTTTAAATTCATGTTATGATCAATAACATTCACAATCGTCTGAAAAACCGAGCCGATAATGGTCGGCCCGCCTGGAGAACCAAGGGTCAGGACTGGCTGATCATCCTTAAACAAAATCGTCGGGCTCTTACAGCTGACCGGCCTTTTGTCCGGTTTTGGTTCATTGATGCCGCCAGGGTTGGCATCAAAGTCTGTCAGCTCATTGTTTAATAAAAATCCGTATCCCTTTACCATAATACCTGAGCCAAACGGGTGCTCAACGGTTGAGGTACACGCAGCAATATTGCCCCATTGATCGACAACCGTGAAATGCGTCGTTTCACTTTTCTCTAAATCATCCGGCTGGCGGATAATCTGCTTTGGTTCGCCCTCCTGGTATTTCCATGGGTTCCCAAAATCGATGGCATCATTTCTTCTTTTAAAATTAATGGCTTTGACCCGTTCAGCAATATAATCATCATGAAGCAGCCCTTCAATCGGGAGATCTGAAAATTCCGGATCCCCTGAATAAGCAACCTTGTCAGCAAACGCCAATCTCATAGCTTCTGTAATCAGATAATATTTCTCCCATGACTTTGGATCATATTGGTTTAAGTCAAACTTCTCCAGGATCTTCAGTATTTGAATGACGGTTACACCGCCTGCACTTGGAGGAGCGGACGAAGCAATCTTATAGCCTTTATATTCGCCCCAAATCGGTTCATCAATTGTAAGACGGTAATTCTTCAGGTCCTCAAGCGTCATAAAGCCGCCTTCTTCTTCAAGACTCTTTATAATTGCTTCTGCGATCTCCCCTTCGTAAAAAGAAGAAATCCCTTCTTTTTGAAGGATCCGGAATGTCTTTGCTAAGTGCTCCTTAACAAGACTGTCCCCTTCCTTCAGGGTTTTGCCTTCAGGGAAGTAGAAAGCTTTAGCCTCTTCACCAAGTCTGTAATGAAAGTTCTGAAGAGCTTCCTCCAGTACCCAGTTCACTTCCACACCGCTCTCAGCAGCTTCGATTGCCGGCTGGATCAGATCGGCTAACGGCTTGGAACCGTGTTCCTCAAGAGCTGTTTCAAAAGCTTTTAAAATACCCGGAATGCCCACTGCTGATCCATGGGTAGAGCGTTTACGAAAATCGATTACTTCCCCGTTGTCATCGAGAAACATTTCCGGATGCACGCCTTTTGGCGCCCGAGTGTGGCCATCATATATTTTTACATCTTTCTTTTTATTGTCGTATACCATTAAAAACCCGCTTCCGCCAATACCTGTCATCATTGGTTCTACGACATTAAGAGCAAATTGAATGGCTGCTGCAGCATCAACTGCATTGCCGCCCTCCCGCAATATTTTTTCACCAATATCTGTGGCAACTGAATGAGGACTGACGACCATCCCCGCAGTGCCAACAGCTGTTTCTCTTTCGTGTGATTGCTTTTCCATATCGTTTGATAATGATTTCCCTCGTCTATAACCCATAATGTAACCTCCAAAAATTGTCCTGTACCTATAATTAAGGGTTACCCCCGCCGTGTATTTATAAAACAACCATCATTAGGAAAAAAAACAAAAAAAAATCCTCCACTCCTAAGAGCAGAGGATTTTCATATCATCTATTAAAGGTTATTGCTGTTTTTTTGAGTCTCAGGGCTATAGGTAACTGCACTTTCACCGCGCTCTGCCGGGAAAGCAGTATTTGTGCTGCTCACTGCGCCTGTACCTTGATAGTTTGAGCCTGTGGAAGTTCCACTGTTTTCAACAGGGTTTTCCATTAACTCCGAGCCAGCCTCTTTCACTTTTGAACCGATATCAGCCAGCTCGTTTTTTGCATCCTTCGCTGTTGACATAGCATCGGTTGACACTTCCTTCACCACATCCATGTTGCCGAAAACATCTTCATTCACGCGCTGATATAAACTCTGTGCGTCTTTAATGGCATCTTTCAGGGTATTGGAAGCACTCTTGAATTGATTAATCATGTTTTCCTTTACATCACCGGGATTTTCCCTTACTTCTGAAATGAGATTTGCAGAAGAATCCTTAAGATCCATTGCTTTCGTTTTTACTTTCGTTCTTGTTGAGGTATCAAGCATAGCTAAGGCACCGCCAATAATACCGCCAATCACAATCCCTTTCACCAGCTTGCTGTTTTGTCCATTGTCATAATTCATGTCCATATTCTGACCGTAATCAGACCTCAAAGCAGTTGTTGTGTTTGTCGTATTATAAGTGTTATTCTGTTCCATGTTCATTTCCTCCTCTTTAGTTTAAAAGTGTTTCTCGTTTGATATTGAGTTAATTCCCGCAGGAGGAGAAATTAAACGTTATTATGTTATTTTTAGTACTAACTATCGATTGACAATAGATCCCAAAGATTAAATAATGACAAAGGACTTAGATTTTTTAAGGAGATACATATGAAAACAAAACTTTCACCCATCACACCGGAATATGATCCATGGGAAGCTTATTCCGACATCGATCAGCACGGAAAAATGGTGCTTTCAAATATTGAATTTACCACAACAGTCTTATGCAATATGCGCTGCGAACACTGCGCTGTCGGCTATACCCTTCAGCCCAAAGATCCTGACGCACTGCCAATCGATCTGCTTCTGAAAAGGCTGGATGAAATTCCCCTTTTAAGATCACTGAGCATAACTGGCGGGGAGCCGATGCTTTCCAAAAAATCGGTTGAAAACTATGTTGCGCCGCTGCTGCGCTACGCACACGACAGAGGGGTCAGAACACAGATTAATTCAAATCTGACGCTGGAGTTAGCCCGTTATGAAAAAATCATTCCTTATTTGGATGTCCTTCATATATCTCATAACTGGGGAACGGAGGAGGACTTCATTGAAGGCGGCTTTGCGATGATGGAACGAAAGCCGACAATAGAGCAGCGCCAGCGTCTTTTTTACAGGATGATTGAAAACAGCAGGGAACTCGTAAAAGCGGGGGTAATGGTTTCCGCTGAAACCATGCTTAATAAACGGACATTGCCTTATCTTGAGAACATCCATAAACAGATTACGGAAGAAATGAATTGTCAGCGTCATGAGGTGCATCCTATGTACCCCTCAGACTTCGCCTCCTCATTAGAAACATTAACTCTTGAAGAAATGCGTTCAGCCATCCATCATCTGCTCGATGTCCGGAATGAGGATACCTGGATGCTGTTTGGCACCCTGCCCTTTTATGCCTGCAGCAGCGAGAAGGAAGACATGGAGCTTCTGAGAAGACTGCACTCATCCAAAAATGTGACGGTCCGAAATGATCCTGACGGAAGATCACGTCTTAATGTTAATATTTTCACGGGTGATGTCATTGTCACTGATTTTGGCGATACACCACCGCTTGGGAATATCCAGACCGATCAGCTTGAGGACATTTATCAGAAGTGGAGCAGAACGGACCTTGCCGATTCACTGAACTGTCATTGTGCGGGTGTTAAGTGCCTGGGCCCTAACGTTCTTGTGAAGAACAGCTATTATAAAGAAACAAATTTTAAGACGAGACGCTCGAATATCTAAAAAAATCAGCCAGCCCGGATATTGGGCTGGCTGATTTTTATCTCGGCCTTTCCGAAACAACAAACCCGAATGTCACATGATCCTGAATCGGAATCCAGGCACCTATTCCCTGTGAAGTGACATTTTTAATGACGATCATTTTTTTGCTGCCTTTCAGCATCAGATACACTTCTCCATACGTGACTTTCCCCTTTTCATTGATGGCAGGAGCATAGCCGTATAGATAGCCTAATCTTTTAGGCGGAATATTATAGATATGATCCTTTTTGGTGCCTGCGCCTATAATCGTTTCAAAAGCAAGCGGCAGACCTGATTTCTCCATGGCTTTGAGGAGCATCATCTTTTTAACATCCTCTGCATTGGGAACCTTGGCGGTAAGTCCCCCGCGGACAACCTTCTGGGCTTCCTGCACATAATGAATCTGGTATGGCGCCTTGCCGCCCCGGTTATCAAAATAATTCGTGTTTATCCGCTGATATTCCCAATTTGGGGAGGTTTCGGCCGACTCATAATTTAGCGGCCACTGGCCGAGATAGACGATCGCTCTATAGCCAAGCGCGAACGGAGTGCTGCTGACAGAGGTTTCATTCAGCATCCGGATGAGATCCGGATTTTCGATCGTAACCTTCGATGAGTCAATGAGCTGCTGAGTTAATTCGCTCGGCTGCAGTGTCGGCATATCCTGCGCAGGGTTCGGATACGTATTTTCCTTCGTTACATTCAGCACCGAATTAGGGATAGTGATTGCTTTCGGCGGCTGTTTAGCCGGCTTCTCAGCCCCTTTCTGCGCTTCTGCGGCCGGATGGAATGACAGCAATAGTATAAGACCTAAAAAAAGAATGCTTACGTATTTTTTCATGATGTCTTTCTCCTTTCAAGTCACAATCTTTTTAGGGTTGATATTAGTTTTTTCGGAGAAAGGGGATATTATCCCTCCCATGAAAAATAAGCTTTGTTTCGATTTTTTTGTAACAAAATTGTAAAAATCAGAATATTTACAAATATCAATTAATGGTTTATAATGAAATTACTAAATTAAAGGAGGGCAGTGGAAATCAACCCCACTACTATGTAAAAGGAGGAGAATCGTTTTTTTGTTAAGTCATCTGCAAGTCAGGTTAATGATCAAAAATCAGCATGAAGGTTGGTGATCAATGACAGAAAGCGAACAGAACCATTCTCTGAAAAAACATAATCCTTTAAGAAAAGTACTTAAATACCCATATAAATAACCGGCTCTGAGAATTTTCAGAGCCGGTTTTCTATTTGCTATAAAAGATAAAATCCGATTCCCATGATTACGTAAGCTGCCAGTAGAGTCGCTCCTTCAAACCAGTTGGTTTCCCCGTCATTGCCAATGACAATCATCAGCAGGACGGCCGTCACCATAGCAATTAACTCAGGCATTGTAAAGACAAGGGGCATTGCAGCCGGGAACATTAATGAAAGCAGTACAAGGACCGGTGCTACGAACATTGCAATCTGCAGAGTGGAACCAACAGCAATTTCAACAGCGATATCCATTTTATTTTTATAAGCCATAATGATGGCTGAAGCATGCTCTGCTGCATTTCCCACGATTGCCACAATGACTACCCCAATAAACAGTTCTGTCCAGCCAAACGCTTCTCCAACTGTTTCAAAGGTGTGAACCAGATTCTCTGACACATAAGCAACGGCAATGGTCGAAATGGCAAGTACCGCAATGGCTTTTCCTTTGCTCCATTCCGGCGTTTCCTCCTCATGAGAGCTTCCGTCTTCCTCATTAGACTGATAGACGCCCCGGTGAGTGACAAGCTTGAAGAATAAAGCCGCTAAATAAAGAGCTATTAAAATGACAGAGATGCCTATGCTGAATGTAATTGTTTCAGCTTCATCCATTGTCATTGAAAAAACTTCAGGAATCACAAAAGCCACAATGACGGCAAACACCAGCAGTCCTGAGTTATGACGTGCATCATAGACATTAAAGGACTGGGTCTTGTATTTAACTCCGCCAACAAAAAATGATAGTCCTGCAACTAACAGTAAATTCCCTAAAACGGATCCTGTCAGTGATGCAAGAACAACACTAATCAGGCCGGCCTTTAAAGCAAAAATGGATATAATCAGTTCAACTGCATTTCCAAAGGTGGCATTCAGTAATCCTCCAATTCTGGGACCCGCTACTACGGCAAGGCTTTCTGTCGCCCTTCCCATATAGCTGGCCAATGCGATAATCGTAATGCAGTATATCGCAAACAGCAATATATTGGACCAGTGCATCAATGTTCCGATGACAGATAGCGGAACACCTGCAAACGCCAATACCATGAACACTTTATTTGTCATATCTTTAACTCCTTTCGTTTTATACTATTTTTTAGTATTGCCTGCACATTCCTGCCTATGTGATTATATGCAGAGAGTTTATGTAAAACGTACTTTCTCTTTAGCCATTTTTAGAATGAATCAAACTTGTCGCAAATGGCATATAAAAAGCTGCCGTCTATAACAGCAGCCTTTCTTCGTTACTTTATTGCATTATTTGCTAATGCCTGAATTGTCATATCATCCATCGGCGGGTTATGAAGCCCGGCACGCACATCTCTGTAATAGCGCTGCAGCGGATTTTTTGCCGATAAACTGCGCGCACCTGCCACCCGCATGGCCAAATCGACTACTGTAATGGCTGCGTTCGTTACAGCCAGCTTGACCGCTCCCAATTCTGGCTGCATTCCGCTTCTCGTATCATCGTTTGCTTCATCCCATTTATTTGCAACTGAATAAAGGAAATGGCGCGCTCTCATGAGTTCAAATTCCATCTCGCCAATTTTTTGCTGAACATTGGGCAAATCAATAATCGCACCCTTTATACTGTTCGGGGAGTAATCCTTTGCAAACCTAATCGCATAATTCTGAGCAGCCTGTGCAATGCCCAAATAACAGGCAGGAATGTGGAGAAGCCAGCCGGCCGCGCCTTTTTTGCCGGGCTGAAACAGCTCAACAAGCGCATCCTCCTTCACCCTTACATTTTTTAAAAGAAGATCATGGCTTCCTGTTCCTCTCATAGCAATGCTGTCCCATGTTTCCTCAATCTCCAGGCCAGCAGAGTTTCCCGGAATTAAAAAGTTCCCAACCTCTCCACTCTCTTCAATCGTGGCGCTCACATTAAAGTAATCCAGCACGGGAGCCATGGTTGTGAAGCTTTTCCGGCCATTAATGATCCAGGAATCCCCCTCTTTTCGTGCAGAGGTAACGGGCTTGCCTCCCCTTGTAGGGCTGCCCGTCTGCGGTTCTGTTGCACAGTTATTCATTAGGGCACCCTTTTTGACGTCTTCACACAGCTTCTTAAATATAGCTTCTTTCCAGTTGTTTTTCTCGCCAAGGCTTTTGATAATCCCCATATGCCAGCCAATGGACAGGGCGGTGGATCCGTCACCTTCCGCTATCTTTTCCTGGAGCTGCAGAAATTCAGAAAGGGAGATTTCTTTTCCCCCGTATCGTTTAGGGACGGTCAAGGAAGTATAGCCGGATTCTTTTAATTCTTTCATATTTTCAAACGGAAAAAGACCTTCTTCATCGTTTTTGGCTGCTCTTGATAAAAAATTTTTTGAGAGCTCTTCCATGAGCACGATTCTTTCTTCGGCGGTTTTTAAGTCCTGGAATTTCAATGTGGGGCACCTCATTTCTACTTGAAATTCTTATTATTTGTATAGGAATTATTATACTATTATTATTCAGTCTTTCACAAAAGTACGCTCTGTATAAAAAAACAGGAAAGAGGCATCCCCTTTCCTGTCTGCATGTTAAATAAGTTCAAATGTCTCTTCTATTTCAATGCTATCTTCCACTGAGCGCACCATTGAACAATTCTTTCTGGTCAATTCCAATGCCTTGTGGAGCTTCGCCTCATTTAAATCCGTTCCTTTAATAATGAAGTGGATTTGCACCTTTTCCACGCGGTCAGCCTTTTCAGGATTTCTTTCCACACTGGTTTTTATTTGGATATCCTCAAATTCCATGCGCATTTTTTTCATGATTTTTCTTAAGACACCGCCGCTGCACACAGCCAGCGAAGCGACAAGCAGCTGGTACGGCCTGAAGCCATACTCTTCATCTCCGGCCACCTCCAGACGCCCAAATGGCAAATCAGCATAAAAGCCTGCTTCTTCCTTCATTTTAAATTCCATGGTATTCGCCCCTTTTTATCTTATTATTAGTAGAGATTACACTATTTTGCCTTTTATGACCATAAACTTACTCTTGCCAAGATTCCTTATTCCCGATACCATCATTTAGGAGACATTTATATTTCACGTCAGAAAAAGAGGTTTTTTTATGAATAAAGAAACAATGCGCTTTTGGATTCTCATCAGCATTGTGGCCATTTCCGGCTTCAGTCAGGGAATGCTGCTGCCGTTAATTGCCATTATTTTCGAAAATGACGGCATTTCCTCGAGCTTAAATGGTCTAAATGCAACTGGTTTATATATTGGCATCCTTCTCATTTCACCTTTTATGGAATATCCATTGCGAAAATACGGCTACAAGCCGGTCATTATCCTTGGAGGATTATTAGTTGTTGTATCTCTCATGCTTTTTCCGCTGTGGAAATCCTTTTGGTTCTGGTTTATCCTGCGGCTTCTTATCGGAATCGGCGACCATGCCCTGCATTTCGGAACGCAGACATGGATCACATCCTTTTCCCCGGAAAACAAACGCGGCCGGAATATCTCCCTGTACGGACTTTTCTTCGGAGTGGGATTTGCAGTGGGTCCATTAATGGCACCGCTTGTCAAAATCAATGAAACCATGCCGTTTATCATTTCTTCCATTCTATGTCTGATTGCCTGGCTGTTTTTATTCTCATTGAAAAATGATTTCCCTGAACAGTCCATAGAAATTAATTCATTCCGGGAAACGATGAAGCGTTTTTCAAAAGCCACGAAATATGGCTGGGTTGCCTTCCTTCCGGCAATGGGTTACGGGTTCCTTGAAGCTTCATTGAATGGAAGCTTTCCCATCTATGGCCTGCGCATTGGGCTCGAAGTTTCAAGTGTTTCCCTGCTGCTGACTTCATTTGCGATCGGGGGCATCCTATTCCAGCTTCCGTTAGGCATCATGAGTGATAAATTCGGAAGGCGCCATGTGTTAATGAGTGTTCTTTTTATCGGGTTTATCAGCTTTGTCGCTGCAAGCCTGCTGGAGGAAATCGTGCTTGCACTGACCATCTGCCTATTCATTGCAGGCATGGCCGTCGGATCAACCTTCTCACTTGGCATCACCTATATGGCAGACTTAATGCCAAAGAACCTGCTGCCGACAGGCAACCTGCTTTGCGGGGTAGCCTTCAGCATCGGAAGCCTGATTGGCCCCTACTTCGGCGGCCTTTTCATTGAATTATTCAAGACCATCAGCTTTTTCAACATTATCAGTGTGATGCTGCTGATAATCTTTGGTGCCGTCACCTTATTTGGGCACAAAGGGCAGGTATTGGAGAAAAGCCAGTCATTTTAATTTCACGTAACTGTTTAGCTTTTCTTTTCATAGGTTATATAGTAATATAAGTGTAATAGATTACCATAACTGCATAATGCAAGCTGCATTACTGATCTTAACGCTGTCACCTATCTGGTGGCAGCTTTCGTTGTTTTTTAGGGGTATTGAATGTGATTATTCTTCTCAATAAGACAAATGAAAAACATAAAAACCATTTTAGGAGGACAAACGATGAGTATGGAGGCAAAGGCTCTGCTTAAAAGCAGCAATCGATCTGAAGAAAGTCTTTTAGAAAAAATCAAACCCCATGCTGAATTAATTGCCGCACTTCTGAGCGGTGTATTGATTCTGACAGGCTGGCTGTTAGACCGGAGTGGAATGGAATCACCATCGATTGCCGCTTACCTGCTGGCTTTCGTAATCGGCGGTTTTGCGAAAGCGAAAGAAGGCATCGAAGAAACCATTGAGAATAAAGAATTGAATGTGGAAATGCTGATGATCTTCGCTGCAATCGGCTCAGCCATTATCGGCTATTGGACAGAAGGAGCCATCCTGATATTTATTTTCGCAGTCAGCGGTGCTTTGGAAACCTACACCATGAACAAAAGCCATAAGGAAATCTCTTCCCTTATGGAGCTGCAGCCTGAAGAAGCTCTGAGGATCATAGACGGTTCCGAGGAGCGTGTCCATGTTTCCGAGCTGAGTATCGGTGATTTTATCCTTGTAAAGCCGGGTGAGCGGGTTCCCTCTGATGGAACCATCGTAAAAGGCCATTCATCACTGGACGAAGCCGCCATTACGGGTGAGTCACTTCCTGTTTCCAAAGGGGCGGATGACCAGGTATTTGCCGGTACTGTGAATTTGAACGGATCGATTACAGTTGAAATCACAAAACCAACTAATGAAACTCTTTTTCAAAAAATTATCGAGCTTGTGCAATCAGCTCAAAGCGAGAAATCCCCTTCACAGCTTTTCATTGAAAAGTTTGAAGGCACCTATGTCAAAATTGTTTTGGCTGTTGTTGTTCTGATGATGTTTGCTCCACACTTCCTTTTAGGATGGAGCTGGACTGAAACTTTTTACCGGGCCATGATCCTTCTTGTTGTCGCATCACCCTGTGCCCTGGTCGCATCCATTATGCCTGCGACTTTATCAGCCATTTCGAATGGAGCGAGACACGGCATCCTTTTTAAAGGCGGTGTGCACCTCGAAAACCTGAGCCATCTGAAGGCGATTGCCTTTGACAAAACCGGCACACTGACAAAAGGAAAACCGGAAGTAACCGATGTAGTAGTCAGTGATGGGCTTTCCAGGGAAGAACTGCTTCTAAAGGTCGCATCCATTGAAAGTCATTCAAACCACCCGCTGGCTAATGCCATTGTCAAATATGCCAAGAGCACACTTAATGAGTCCCTTATCCACCCGGAGAGCATTGAAGATGTTACCGGATTTGGGGTCAAAGCGAAGGTTGACCATGATGAATGGAAAATCGGCAAAGCCTCTTTTGTCGGTAAAACTGAGGCCACGGCATTTGCAGACGGAGCTGCCGACCGTATGGCAAGCGAAGGAAAGACGGTTGTATTTGTCCAGAAAAACGATGAAATCATTGGCCTCCTCTCCCTGAAGGATGTTGTCCGGGAAGAAACCAAACAGGCCATTGACCTTTTAAAGAAACAGGGAATCTACACGGTCATGCTGACAGGTGACAGCCAGACAACCGCAGCAGCCATTGCGGGCGAAAGCCATGTCAACGAGCATATTGCCGAATGCCTGCCTGAAAACAAAGTGGAGCATTTGAAAAAGCTGAAGGAAACATACAGCAATGTCGCCATGGTTGGTGACGGAATTAACGATGCCCCTGCCCTGGCCACTGCCAATGTCGGAATCGCCATGGGCGAAGGAACAGATGTAGCGCTTGAAACGGCTGATGTGGTTTTAATGAAAAATGACCTTCCGAAAATTGCGGAGGCCATCGAACTTTCAAGGCGCATGAATAAGATTATCAAGCAGAATGTCATCTTTTCGATCACGGTGATCATGTTTCTAATTGGATCCAACTTCCTGCAGCTGCTTGACCTTCCATATGGCGTAATCGGCCATGAGGGATCAACCATTTTGGTTATTTTAAACAGCTTGAGGTTATTGAGATCATAAGGAAAGCCTGGGAATTCAGATTCCCAGGCTTTTTTATGTCTAGTGGTAGCCGTTCTGCCCGTTAGCAGAACCGGATGTTTTTTGTTTTGGTTTGTTTTTGCCTTTTTGCTTAGTGCCGCCGTCTTTTTTCGTGTGCTTTGTCATATCGGTCCCCTCCAATGTATTCATTTTCCCCCATTACTAGTGTGTAACGGAGAGGGACTTTTTAAGAAGGAAACTTTTATCAGCAATCCTCTTTATTGATCTTCGAACTGATGGCATTGATTTCCCCGCCCAAAATGATAATAATACCGGATATGTAAAACCAGATCATAAGAACAATAATAGCTCCAATGCTTCCATAGGTCGCGGAGAAATTGCCGAAGCTGCTGACATAGTATGAAAAAGCAAGCGAGGACAGCACCCAGCCGACTGTTGCGAAAATGGCTCCAGGCACAGCGCTTATACAGGTTAATTTTTTATTGGGAGCTATCCAGTATAACCCTGTAAACACCACAAAAAGGATAAATGGACTCACTAGCCAGCGAATCATATTCCATATAGCCAGAAATTGGCCTGACAAACCAAATTCCGAAGAGATAAATAAGCCAATCTGTCTTCCGAAAACAGGAAGAAGCAGGGCCAGTACAAACACAAAGATCATCGCAAACGTAAGCAGGATCGCCATCCCGCGGGCTATGATAAAATGACGGGTTTCCTTTACGTCATATGCCTTATTGAAAGCCTTCACCACGGCATTGATTCCATTTGAAGCCGACCAGAGCGTAGCGATGATCCCGAAGGAAAGCAGCTTTCCATTTCGCTGCGTAATTTCATAGATATTGGTTTCAATGAGCTTCATGGTCTCTCCCGGTGCAAAATCACGGACAACATTTAAAATATCCTGCTGTGTGATCGGCAAATAAGGAACGAGTGTGACCAGGAAAATCAGCAGAGGAAAAAGAGAGAGAAGAAAGAAATAAGCCAATTGGGCAGCAAGTCCAAAGACATCATCTTCTTCTACTCTTTTCCATAAGTTTGGAATCAGAGCCGAAAAAGTTCGTCCCATTCCAACACCTCACTTGTTATTAATGCGGAATCTGAACCGAATCGCCAGCAGGTTTTTCCGGCAGTTCGCCTGATCCCTTGGGCTTTATATCTGAAAAAGCCTGCTTTGTATTCTGAACAATCTGTGTTACTTCCGGTGCCATTTCCCTTATTTCTTCCACAGTTCCAGTGATAAAAGCGACGTCTTCACTAACCTGGTCAATAGCGGTTTTGACCTTATTGGAAACATCCTTCACCTGATTCACCGCTTCACTTGGGTGTTTTAAGTAGTAGCCGACATTGCTGGACGTTTTCCGGCAGTTGTCAACAACGGTTTCCCTTGTGGATTTGTCAAGCAGGCTTAGCGCACCGCCTGCAAGTGCTCCATATAGTACGCCTTTCCAAAACAATGATTTCCCCATATTTTATTCTCCTTTAGTAAAATTATTATATGAAAATTTTATTCAATTTTTCCCTTTTTTTCGTTAAACGAAACCTGACCTGTATTTTCTTATGTAGTTTGTACAAACTACTCCTTTATTTTCTACTAATTTCCATGGTACATGCAAGCCTAATTTAAGTTGACAATTTGCTGATATCGTGGAAAGATGATAAGAAAAGTGTGTTCGTCCTAATACATAGCTATGAGAGGGTGTCTGAATTGAATAATTTATCGGAGAAGTCGGTTGAGAATGTGGAGTTTATGATTGAGGCTATTAAGGAGAAGCTGAAGGTTTTGAATTTAGGTGCTATTAAGCCTTCACATTTTGATGAGGAAATGTATGAGGAATTGAAGGATATTTATGATCTTGTTATGAAAAAGGATTCGTTTAGCCCGAATGAAATGCAGGCTTTGGTTGAGGAGCTTGGGAATTTGAGAAAAAATAAATAGTTATGGAAGCAGCCTTTTGAGGGCTGCTTTTTTTGTAGGCTATATCCTACAAACATAATGTGCAGCTGTTGACCTAGGGTGCTGATTTCCGCTGCAGGGACTCGCTTTCCGCGGGCGGCCCGGGAGCCTCCTCGACGCATTGCGTCTGCGGGGTCTCCCGTTTCCCGCTGCTCCCGCAGGAGTCGAATCCCTTCCGCTCCAATCAGCACGTTATTAATACAAGATTTTTCAGAATCAAAACCCGTACGAATTATCTTCTCAATAATATATTAAACCCTCTGCCAAGGCAGAGGGCTGTAAATTTCATTATCCTAACAATTTAAGCGATTCACGTGTGAATGCCGGGATGTCTTCTGGCTGGCGGCTTGTGACGAGCTGGTTTTGGCAGACTACGACTTCTGAGTCCTGGAATTTGGCTCCTGCGTATTCCATATCAACCTGGATAGATTTGTAGCCGGTTGCGTCGCGGCCTTCTAGAGTCTTGGCTGTCAGCAGCAGCTGCGGTCCGTGGCAGATCGCGAAGACTGGTTTCTTTTCGTCCATAAATGATTTGGCAAATTGGACGAATCGGTCATCGGCACGAAGCTGATCCGGTGAGAATCCGCCTGGCAGGAATAGCGCATCAAAGTCCTGCGGATTTACGTTATCAATGCTCTGATCTATTTGAACAGTGGCTTCACCCTGTTTGCCTTTAACGGATTTACCTTGTTCTTTTTCGATTGTTACCACTTCATGTCCCGCTTCTTTGAAGCCTTTAGCAGGTTCCGTGTATTCACTATCTTCGAACATCTCGGTAATTAAGCATGCGATTTTTTTACTCATCTATACCATCTCCTTTTAAAAATCTTCACATAAGGAGATTTCCCTGAATGGACAATATTAAACGTAAAAAAGCATGTTACACTCCGCTGTCCATTCTTCTCGCAAAATCAACAAATCTGAATTTGTCCGGCCTGTGCCTGGATTCTGTGTACTGAAAAAGGGTGGCATCATCGAAATAAATATAATTTTTCACCACGACAATGGCATGGAATCCTTCCATATCGAGAAGCCTGCGGTCTTCAGCAGTCGGTTCTTCGACTGTAAATTCCTTTTTGGCAAAGCTGATTTTTTTTCCGAGATCGCCCTCAATGTAGGCAAAAATAGAACTCTGGCAGATATCCTTCGTTAAGCCGGGGACATATTTTTCAATTAAAAAGTCCTTGTCCAAAATAATCCGCTCATCTTCAATTTTCCGGACACGATAGACTTTCCAGACCTTTTCATCTTTATCAATATGAAGATGCTTCATCTTTTCTGCGTCAGGCTGAATAAGCGAAAATTCGTCCACAATCGTTTCAGCACGCTGCCCCATCTTCCCGGCCAGCTCTTTAAAGCTGACCAGACCCGATATGGGAAACTGCAGCTTTTTTAAATCAAGGACCATCGATCCTTTTCCGCGTATTTTCTGAATAAATCCGTTTTGTGCAAGCAAATTCAAGGCCTTGCGGATGGTTTCTCTTGAAGTGGAATACATCTCCGTCAATTCATGTTCAGATGGCAGAATGGATCTGGCGGGATACTTGCCTTCATGGATTTGCTGGGCAAGCTCCTCATAAATCACTAAATATTTATTATTTCTCATTTCAATCACCATTTCAGTCAAGTTAACTCCATTCTACCATTAAACGGGCTTGCTTTGAATTATCGGTTGGACAGCTGGATAAAATACCACCCGCCTTCCGTTACAACAGGTTTGAAGGTTTTCACTTTCAGCTTCAGCTCTTTCGCAAGCTGGTGGATATCCTCCTCAGTAGGGGTTGGATACAGATTTTCAAAGGCAGAAAAGAAGCTGTTAAACACACTTGAAAACTCCTCGCCTTTTTTGGAATGAAGAATGGGTGTGATAATCGTAATGGATCCTTTCCGGCTAAGCCAGCTTTTCAATCGGGACAGCAGCTGCTTGCGATCCTCCGGCTGGATATAGTGCAGCAGGTTGTTGACCATAATTAAATCAGCCTGATGATCAGGTGAGTATTCATGAACATCTGCTGTCACAATATTAATGTTGGGAATATCTTTGCAATTGGTTCGGGCAGATTCTGCGACGTCTTCATTAATTTCAATTCCCGCCAGTTTTGCATGCGGGAACTTCTGGCTGATTCTGCTTAAATAGCCGCCTTCCCCGCAGCCAATATCGATGATCCGTTCCATTTTATTTTTCTTAATGGTCTTCATAAGCCGCGGCAGTGCAAGCTGTTCAAGCAGTGATGAAGTTCTCGCGACGGTTGGTCCATGTTCTTCATGGTCAAAGGTATTTTTCGTATTGGAACGGAGCAGTTCTGGATAAGAGAGTAAAGTCGGGATATGCAATTCCATCATTTCCTTCAGGATGATTCCTGTGGAACGGGGGTTTTTCGGCGTGGATGGAAGGCTGAATTTTGATGCTGTCTTGATTTTATCCTTGCCTTTCTTTTTCAAATGGCGGATCGCAAGTCCCACCTCCACCCATCTTAAAAGCAGCTCCTCCTGAAGGTTTCTGCTTGATGCCACCTCTTTTACCGTTCTCCAGCTGCGGAACTGTGAAAAAAGGTCCAGCTCAAATCCAACATATGCATGCCAGCTGTATAAAAAGGGCTGGTTCTTTTTCATCCAATTTCGTGCTTTTAGTAATCTCACATATTCATTTATCATGGCTGTTCAACCTTCTTCCAGGGATAGTCTTCTTTTTCTGTATAAAAATAATGGTTTTTATCGGCAGCTGATAATTCTGTTTTTCTTGCCGGCAGCATTCCTGCCTGAATCAATCGATCCCAAAGGCTCTCTGACCAATATCCTAGACCTGAAACATTCAGCATTTGCTTATATTGCAGGGTTTTATCTCTTTCGATCTGCTTTAGGCCTTTGCGGCGTATTCCCGTAATAACCCGGTTCGAATAGGAATAGGCTATGGCGGATAAATGACTGAGGCTGATCATGTTTTCCGCGCGTGGCTTCCGGACTTTTTCATACCATTTAAGCTTGTCCGGCGAAATTCTTCCGCTCGCATACATCTCTGCAAGCAATTCCCCAAGTACATCGGCATCCTGAATAGCCATATTCATGCCTTCCCCTGCCATCGGGTGGACTGTATGAGCCGCATCACCCAATATCGCGAGTTTTCCATCCACATATTTATCTGCATAAAAAGCTGTCGGAATCATCAGCTGGATATCCTTCCAATTTTTCAGCCTGGTCACATACCCTTCCAATTCCGGAAAAAGCTCTACATAATTTTTATGGAAATAGTCAATTCCTTTTTTGAGATACTCCTTATACGTGCCCTCCGGAATTAAATAAACAGATCGCACTTTCGCATCCGGCAGTGGAAATAATCCGAGGAACCGCTCATCCTTAGAAATGATTTTCCCCTCCTCCAAGGATTGGGGCCGGGGGAAGGTGACCGTTAAAAATTGATGGTTGTACTCAATCGTTTTAATTTTGCTATTCATTTCTTTTCTGGTAATGGAATTCCTTCCTTCAGCACCTATAAAAAAGTCAGCCCTCACTGTCAGCTGCTCCTTTACATCCTTCCGCTCAACCATTAATTCGCCATTGTCATACCCTTTTGCCAGGGACCCTGACAGATAATGAAAGTTTGAATATTGAAGTGCCTGTTTCAGAAGGATTCCTTTCAGCCTTTCATGCTCGATCATAAGCGAGTAATCATAATCACCCGGCAGAATGCTGTAATCCATGGCAAACTCTTTTTCCCCTTCCTCAAAAGCGATCCGGGAAAATGAAAAGCCATTATCAAGGATTTCATCCAAAGCAGCCAGCTCCTCAAAAATTTTCAGGCTTTTCGGCTGCAGGAGTTCTCCTTTATAAACGGAAGATGGTGCATCCAGCTTCTCAAGGACGGTGACATCAATATTGGCTTGAGCCAGCTTCAATCCAAGCGTCAAACCGCCAATCCCCCCGCCTATAATGGCAACCTCTGTATTCAAGGACATGTTTCCACCACCTTTGCCTTTTATTTAACCTTCTTTTTAAAAAGCAAAACCAAGGGGTATGCTGATATTACAATGTCTGGAAAAAATTATAAGAACAAACTTGTGAAAATAGGAGTATGATTGTGATAGACACCTATCATTTCAAAATCCTGTATAATAGAGAGAGTCAGATCAATTAACCGTTCTTTTGAGGACGATATATAGCATTATTTTTTGGAGGCAATAAAATGAGAGAAATAGCAGTCGAACAATATATCCAAATGGACAACGCAGTTCCGGTCGATGTCAGGTCTCCAATCGAATTTGAGGAGTGCAGCATTCCCGGTGCTGTCAACGTGCCGCTTTTCACCAATGAAGAGCGTGTGGAAATCGGAACATTATATAAAAAAGAAGGCTCTGATGCGGCTAAGTGGAGAGCGATGGAAATCGTTTCACCTAAAATTCCGTCCATGATGCAGAAAATCAGAGACCTGAAAAATGACGGCTTCCAGCCTGTCATCTACTGCTGGCGCGGCGGTATGCGCAGCAAAGCCGTTACTACATTTATCACTTATGCGGGCGTTTCAATCCCCCGTTTAATTGGGGGCTATCGAGCCTACCGCCAATATATACTTGAAAATACTGCAAGTCTGATCCCTGAAAAAGCAGTTGTTCTGCACGGGATGACCGGCGTCGGTAAAACAGATGTGCTGAAGGTGTTAAGTCAAAAAGGCTATCCTGTTCTTGATCTGGAAGAAATGGCTGGCCATCGCGGTTCGATCTTCGGTTCCTTTGGCATGGGGGACGGCAGCACACAGAAAACATTTGATGCACTACTGTATCAAGCCCTTTCTCAGGTTAAAGGCTCCCCTTATATTATTATGGAAGCCGAAAGTAAGCGGATTGGCAAGGTCGTTCAGCCGGACGAGCTGCTCGATACCAAAAAAACCGCAATCCACATTGATATGTTTGCAAGCATCGAATCCCGTGTTCAGCGTATTCTGAGGGACTATGTGGAACCCTATCAAAAAGAAGAATGGTTCAAGCCGAAAGTGGATGAAAGCCTAGTTTTTATTAAAAAACGGCTGAAGGATACTGAAATCCGCGACCAGCTGGATGAATCAGTTAAAACGGAAAACTACGAGCTATTTATCAAGCTTTTATTAGAACACTATTACGATCCGCGCTATGCTTTTAAACAGCATGACTATGAAGGCGAATTCCACCATGTGAATGCCGATGATGTGGAAGCAGCTGCACAGCAGGTTATTCAAATAATTGACAAGCAAAATGCTCCCGTCCTATGACGCGGAGCATTACTTTTTGTGAGCGACAAAAGTAATATTTTTATAAAACTGTGATAACTATCTATATAAATCAGTTGACACTGTGGTATGATGATAATAATATTGAACAAATCGTTCTTAATATGGAACTAAATATATGATATAATCCTATTACATACAAAATAAGGTGTGTGGTATACGATGATCGGTGATCGTGTAAAAAAACTTCGCCAGGAAAAGAAAATGTCCTTATCCGAGCTTGCAGACCAGGCCGGTGTCGCAAAATCATACTTAAGCTCACTTGAGCGCAACCTGCAAACCAACCCATCGATTCAATTTCTCGAGAAAATCGCGGGTGTTCTGAATGTTCCTGTGGACCATTTGATCCATGAGCAAATCAACAAGGAAGATCTGGATTCAGAATGGATGAAAATTGTGAAAGAAGCGATGGAATCCGGGGTTTCCAAAGAGCAATTTCGGGAGTTTTTGGATTTTAACAAGTGGAGAAGCGGACAAAAATCATAATCGCCATGAGCCTGAATACACAGGCTTATTTTTTTTGGCAAAATAAAAAGCATTTCCATTTAGAGGTGCCTCTAACAGAAATACTTAGCAATACCAATATTTAAGCTTCGATCAGAACCTCTTTGGCTCTGTTATTATGTAAAAACTCTCTAATTTCTTCCTTTTGCAGGCCTAAGTTCTTGGCTTCCATAATTAACTGCAGCCACTCCAAATCAATTCCCTCAACCTTTACATTTTGCTCTGTCAACATTCTTCCCCCCAGGATACGTATCGTATTCCAGGCAATCCAGCCATCGTAGTATTTTTCAATACCTTAGACCCGCGACTTTGCGTCCCCATCTTTCAATGAGTTTGCCTTTTTCTGCTCCTATCGACTCAAAGAAATATTTTCCATAGATGTATTCTACTATGGGCGTATTGCTAACGTTGTCATATTTTGTAATTTTTATTAATTATTTTAATATTAAATTAATTTATTGTTCGACAAAAATCTCTCAAACCCATCATTTATTAGTTAATTGTTCTCTGTTTGGAATAGTAAGAATGGCCGATTCTCTTCCTATAATTCTTATTAATTTCCTGCAGAGAATATGTGTGAGAAATTTTCTTTTTCTTATAGATCATATGGACCGGTTCCCGTGTCATTGCATCAAGGAAAGTTTCATTCGTCAAATCATTTCCGCAAACCGGGCACAGCCATTCTCCGGTTTCAGTGCTGCTGAAAGATGGTTTATGGCATTTAGTGCAGTTTTTTTGGTACATGGGACACCACCTGAACTATTTTATATTGATATATATTTCCTAATTGGATTTTAATGAATGCTGTTAACAATTAATGAGAAAATCCAAACAGAGTGCAGCAGACATACGATTGTATACATAACTGTAGCTCCGGCTGCCAATAGTTTGACTTTAGATTCTGCAGAGATAAATATTGATAAAAAGATAAGTACACAAGAAAGAATTATTTTAAGAGAAAGAAATAAAAAAGGATGCAGGTCATAAAGATTACCCATTAGTGGATTGCTTTCTTCTATAACATTCAAGTGGAGTCCTAGAGCAGTAAGAAATCCGTCCAGTAAATTTAAGATGGCAAGATAATAAAGCAGCTTTTTCATGTGATCACCACTTTTTTGCTAAGATGAGATTTATAAATAAAAATTAAGGCCACGAAGTTTTTACTCTCCTGGCCTTCTCTATCTATCACTTCTTAACCTTCTATAAAAAACAAGGATTAATACACTTCCAGTTCCCAATAATAATCCGCCGATCAACAGTAAGTTATAAGTATTGGTAGCTGTGTTTGGCAGGAGATTTTCGGTCATTTCAGGATTTATAACAATATTGTCTTTAGAATCACCAGGTTTCGCTCCTTCGTCATTAGATTCATCAGAAGGTTCTTCTTCACTTGGAGGATCTCCATCTCCTGGGGGATCTCCATCTCCTGGAGGATCTCCGTCACTTGGAGGATTTCCATCCCCTGGGGGATCTCCGTCACCTGGCGGGTCTCCATCATCTGGCGGGTCTCCATCATCTGGCGGGTCTCCATCTCCTGGCGGATCAGTTGGATCCGTTAATGCCTCAGCAAGAAATATGATCTCTACCTCAGCAGAAGAATCCTGAAAAGCATTTCCCAAAGTGTAAGGCATTGAAACTTGAAAGAATAACTGTTCAGAGCTGCCCTTAGCCAGCTTCCTTGGAGTAAACCCTTCAAAGTCTTTTAACTTTCCTTCAAATAAAATATCTGAATCCTTCTTAACCAGAAGATCAAGCTCTTCGAAAAGCCCTTTTACGGATTTTTTCTTTCCAATTTGCGCTGTGTATCTGAAATCCTGTTTTCCCTGGTTTAGAATGGTTATATCTCGAGGCATCCAGTCGCCTGGTTTTAGATTGCCCACATTAAAAAAATAACCATTGGAGTTAGTTTTTATATCAATTTCTTTTTCTTTTGCATATACTCCTTTTACTTCTAACCCACACAAGAAAAAAAACATTATTACAAAAATCGCTATTGGTTTTGCCAAAATGCATTTTTTAATCATGGCATAACCTCACATTTCTTATACAAAAGGCAGGACCATGATCCTGCCTTTTTGAAATATTATATTATTTCGCTTCTCCAGCAGTTTGTTCAGCAGTGAATGTCCATTTAAGTTCTAACTCATCACCCTGGAAATCATTCTGATCTTCTCCATTATCTACAAACTCAAATTGAACAGCTAATAAATTTTCTTCTCCGCTTTCCAGACCGTTATTCGGCCCGAAAAATGGGATAAATACTTTATCTCGAACAGCATCTGGTGTTAAACTCTGTAGGTCCGCTAGTGTTGTACTATAGATAACTGAGTTTGAATTACGAGGATAAAGTATGGATAAAGGATCTTTAGTTCCATTTATTAAGAAATTCACACGAATATGTTCTCCAAAATCAGACTCATTATTGTCATTTGCATCAATAACATTGTACTCTGTTGCCAATTTAACAGCTGAAATATCAAGAGATCCATCGTTCTTAAGTTTAAAGAACTTTGTAGTCCAGTCACCTGGCTTTAAATTTTCAACATCAACAATTGTAGTGGGATTTAATTCTAAATTTAGAGTACCAGCAGCGAAAGCATTATTTGATTCTTCAACATCATTAAAGTATGCAAACGTTCCTCCACCAACTAGTGAAATACCTAACGCTGCTGATGCAATACCTAAACCTAACTTCTTTTTTAAACTCATTCCCTTTTCCTCCTCTACCCCTTACGGGTATGTATGATTTTATATTGACCCTTGTTGTTAACAAGGAGTACAACCAAAGTTATGCCGTTTTTTCATTTGAATCTGTTTTTTTATTCTTAGAATCTAGCTCTCTTAGTGCCTGCATAATAGTGAAAGCTGAGTATGCCAGAAGCAAAACTCCGGGACCAATCAGCAGAATCGCTCCGCCTTCTTTTGACTGTGCAAAATCTATGAAATATCCCACATATGGAATCGTGAAACCAGAGTAAACGGCTCTTACGTTTTCAGAAAGTACTGGGTCCATGTCTGCTGCGTTGTTGTTATCCCCTTTTGTTTCATACATGACATGTTCGCCGCTTGTTGAGACACCAATAATGCGGTGGGTGATCAGCTTCTGTTCATCGGCCTGGAAAGTAATGATGTCTCCCTTTTTCAGGTCTTTACTTTGGGATGAATCAACCGGCTTAACCGCTATAACAGATCCTGTCATGAAGGTTGGCTCCATTGAACCTGATAGCACGGTTTTAAGCTGGTAACCGAATGCCTGAGGTTCTCCGCCAGATGCTTTAGAAGAAACAACGAGCACCGCCATAATGATTAAATTGATAAACAATATTGCTGTAATCAAATTGCTAATAATCTTCCTTGCTGTTTTCCAGCTGAATTTCAATTCACTGTCACCTTCCTTTAAAGAAAGAAGTTTGTTCTTTCTTCGTGTTCATTTTGTTCTTTTTATCGAACCGTTAAGTCGAGTATAGTCCATCCGTCTTATTTTGAAAAATTCCAAATTCAGCCGTTTTTTCGTTTTAAAGAACGTTTTTCGTTCTTTTTCTAAGAATATCTCGAGAATTCTCACTATTTTGTATTTTTTATTGAACGTTTTGTTCGTTATAATGAAAATATCTTTATATTTTATGATGAGGGAGTATCATGCCTATGATAGGTGGCCGGATTAAAAGTTTAAGGATCAAAAAGGGATATTCAATTAATGAGCTCTCAGAAAAAGCGGAGGTATCCAAATCATATTTGAGCTACATTGAGAGAGGCATACAGGAGAACCCTTCACTGCAGGTTTTATCGCGAATCGCCAGGACACTGGATGCTAACCTTGAAGATCTGCTGGAAGAGAATAAAGAACAGATTACCGATTTGTCTAAGCTGGATGAAGAGTGGGTTTCCCTTGTCAAAGAAGCAATCAGGCATGGAATCACAAAAGAGGATTTTTCCTATTATCTGGAGTTCATTAAATTTAAGAAAATGAATGGAGGGAACGTTTAGTTGAAGGTTAGAGGCCGTTTGCTGATTGTAGCTGCCTCCTTCCTTATTCTAATCGGAGGCGGTCTGGTCCTGTTTTCCCTGCATGAAATGTACGCTCAGGAGAAGAAAACCAAGGATTCTTTAGCCCAGGCACAAGAAAGAGTTCATAACGCAGTGAATAAAGAAAGAAGAAATGTTCTCCAAACAGAACAACCACTGGATGTTTCATTTGAGCAGGGTGAAGCCATTGGCATTTTAAAAATTCCCCGCTTGGAAGCTGAAATTCCTATTATAGAAGGAACAGATGAGGATGAACTTGAAAAGGGGGTTGGACATTATTCAACAACTGTTTTTCCGGGACAGCCTGATCAAATTTTATTATCAGGGCATCGGGATACAGTTTTTCGCCGGCTTGGTGAACTTGAAATTGGAGATATACTTCAGGTTATCATGCCCTATGGAGAATATAGATATGAGATAACAGAAACAGAGATTGTTGATGCGGATAATACTACAGTGATTAATTCCACTGCTCCACAAGAAATTCTCACTGTTTCCACTTGCTATCCTTTTTCATATGTAGGAAATGCACCATATCGCTATATTTTATCTGCTAAAAGATTAGTTAATTAAATTAAATTTTATGAAATGTTCTCAATAAAGAATATCTATGCGAAAATTTGAGTAAAATCTAGATAATGAGAGAAAAGATACTATTTACCTGCCAAAAACTTAAATTATTCCATTTCCAAATTTACTTTCCTAATAGTATAATGAATCTTAATTCTATATAAAGAACAAATTCACTTTTAATAATGAACATTCAAAGGAGGTTACATTGATGGAACCGAGAGGGGTGAGAATTAAAAGAATGAGAAGGAAAAGAAGAAAACAAATGGCAAAAACCGCAGCTACCAGTTTTGCACTTTCATCCTCCATTGTTGTTGGAGCACATTTCATATCGCCTACATATGCTCAATTCAACAGCACTGATGAAGCAAACTCGACTATTGAGGCATGCTTTATTTTTCCCAGAACAATAGAAAAAGAATATGTAACCAAGTCAGAAGATATCTTCAAAAAATTGGATGAGGAAATACAACAGGCATTGTCTATAAAAAGCAGTATTACTGAAATAGATGCTGATGCTAAACTAAAGAACGTAAAGCCTTATTCCAACGGCCATACCAATCCATCCGAACCAGCAGCTGATAGCAGTGCCTCAATAAAAGGGCTAACAGCTACCCGTTCTTCGTTAGAATCACATATTAACAGTATGCAAAATAACCTATCTACAGCTAAACAGGACTTAAATGCAGTTAACTCCTTAAGCAGTCAATTATCTGCCTCAATCCAGCAGCTGGAGAATTACAATACTGCTCTCGAAGCAGCAGTAACAAAGTCACAAACTCATACTGAAGAATTAACCACACTTTTAGATACAATAAAAGGATTCAAAGATCAAGCTATCACAGAATGCACTTATGAAGAAACTTACTTTGATGAGCAAATTTCCAAGATGAATAGTTTTTCAGAGAAGGCTGAAACTCTTTTAACCCAAGTTAAAAAGGAACAAACCGCTTCCCTGGAAAAGGTCATAAGCTATAAAGACAAACTAAATCATTTAAGGAATACGGAAAGAGATATTCAGAACGAAATTTCCAGTTTAGTAAGCGAAATTGATAATCTGAATAACAGTATTTCCAGTATTGATGCTCAAATTCAAAAGCTTGAAAAAGAACAACAGGAAGCTGAACAAAAGAAAAAAGCTGAAAAGGAAGCCGCGGAAAAGAAAAAGAATGAAAGCAAACCTTCTGAAGAAAAGCCAGCAGCAGATCCTTCAAAAGAAAAGCCAAGTGAAGAAAAAACTGAACCAGCTGAAGAACCGGCAGCAGAACAACCACAAGGTGAAGAAAACAGCACATCTGAGAGTGCCAGTGAAACAACACAACAAAATGAATCTCCTTCTGAAGATGAAGAACCAACCTCAGAAGAAGCTAAATGAAAAGTTCCCGAAAGCTAAGTGTAATCACACTTGGCTTTTTTTTATCTCATCAATCAAGTGCCCTTTTTACTGAATATAGACAAACACCCGTCCCCCATCCAAGAACCTGTACATATCCTTTACTATATGGGTTTCCAGAAGGGACAGATCCAGATGATCAATTTCTTAAGATTACTATTATATTTAGCCATCATCATCACAGCTATCATTCTATCAGTATAAAAAGCCAGACTCTCTAAGCCTGGCTTTCCCCTTTACTCATTCAAACTAACAGCAATCCTCGAACCCACTTCCGCATTATGCTTCACCAATGCAATGTTCGCTATCAAGCTTCTTCCTTCTGTTAACTCCTTAACTTTCCCCAAAAGGAATGGAGTCACTTTTTTCCCTGAGATATTGTTTTCATTCGCTTCTTTTAAGGCGGTTTCAATAACCCCGGTGATAAACGCTTCTTTCAGCGCGTCTTTTTCAGGGATTGGGTTGGCGATAACAACGCCGCCTTTTAGGCCCAGCTCCCATTTTGTGCGAATCATCTCGGCTGCTTCCTGTGCAGTATCCACTCTGTAGTTTACATTAAAAGGACTAGTGCGGGTGTAGAAGGCAGGCAGTACATCTGTTTCAAATCCAACGACCGGAACGCCGTGGGTTTCTAAGTATTCAAGTGTCAAACCGATATCCAGCATGGATTTCGCACCTGCACAGATAACGGCCACATTGGTCATCGCAAGCTCCTGAAGGTCAGCCGAGATGTCCATGGTGGTTTCCGCTTCACGGTGAACTCCGCCAATTCCGCCTGTGACAAACACTTCAATTCCGGCAAGCTCAGCACAGATCATGGTGGCCGCTACCGTTGTGGCGCCATTTTTCTTTTTAGCAATCAAATAGGGAAGGTCCCGCCGGCTCGCTTTTTCAATATCCTTGCTTTGTGCAAGGAATTCCAGCTCCTCGTCTGATAAGCCAATTTTAATTTTCCCGTTTAAAATGGCAATGGTTGCAGGGACAGCACCGTTTTTGCGGATGATTTCCTCTACTTCTTTTGCTGTCTGAACATTTTGCGGGTATGGCATTCCATGTGAAATGATGGTGGATTCAAGGGCGACAACCGGTTTATTTGTTTTCTTTGCTTCTAACACTTCTTCTGAGTACTCAAGCCATTTTTCTAACATGATGTCACTTCTCCTTAGTCGAAATATTGGTTGAACGTTTCCTGAAGGCGTTTGTTGTTCAGGTTCGGGTTAACGGTTTCAATGGACTGCAGGGCAAGCATCGAGCAGGACATGCCAATTTTGCAGGCATCCTCTGTGCTCAACCCCTTTAAATGGGCAAAAATAATACCTGATACAAGCGAGTCACCTGCACCTGTCACATCAGCGATTTTCACCTTTGGCGGCAGCTGCACACCTGCTTCACCTGTTTTTGTGAAGTAGATCAGTCCTTTATCTCCCCGGCTGATCACCACTTTTTCCACGCCTTTATTGATCATTTCCTGTGCTGCTTTAAAGAAGTCTCCCTCCTTGATGATTTCCATCCCTGTCAGGGCTTCTGCCTCATTTTTGTTGGCAATCAGCCAGGTGACACCCTGCAGACTTTCCGGCAGATTCTTTATTTTTGGTGCTGAAACAGGTGTGATGCATAGCGGAATACTCTCTTCGTAACACCTTGTGATGATTTGTTTTAAAACTTCTGGCGGAAAGTTGGTATCCAAAATTACCATCTCAGATGATGCCATGTACCCCCACCTTTTTTCGATAAACCCTCTGGTAACGCTTTCATAAATGGACATGTCAGCTAACGCCACCGCCATTTCCCCTTCGAGATCAAGCACGGCTGTATAGGTTCCCGTGGCGGCCCCTGCCAGGGATTGTGAAGGTGTCACGTCGGCAAAGGCTTTCGTATATTCCAGAAGCCATTCCCCTTCCGGATCGCCTCCCACGACGGTCATCAGACCGACATTACAGCCCAGCCTGCCAAGGTTTTCGGCAATGTTCCGTGCCACTCCCCCGCAGGATTGGGAGCTCTCAGCGGGATTCGATGTTCCGTATTGGAGCTGTCCGGTCGTCTGGATTTTTCTGTCTACATTGGCCCCTCCCACACAAAGCACTTCTTTCTTTTGCGGCAGAACATAAGCCCTGCCAAGAATTTTCCCCTGCTTGGTCAGTGAGGAGATATAGCCGGCTACAGCGGACCTTGAGAGCCCCGTTTTGTCAGCCAGCTCGTTTTGGGCAATAAATGGATCCTCTTTAATCAGCTGTAAAATTAATAGTTCTTTATCGTTCACAATGGATCAGCCCTGTCTTTTTTTGACTTTTGTCTAGATTATAAACTTTTGTCTATTTATCACACAAGTGTTATTTTTCCGAAAATTGTTTTTAGTCATAAAAAAAGTCCCCCGCTATTAGCGGAAGAACTATTTTTACGCTGCCTTATCGTCTTTTTTAATATCTTTTAAATAATACTTTTCTGAAGTAAAGAACTCGTTTTTCAGCTGTTTAACCTCTTTGCTTAGAAGGAGGACAGCCACGATGTTCGGTATCAAGATCATGGCAAGTGCCAGATCAAGGAACTGCCAGATGGTTTGCGCTGCACCCACTGAGCCAAGAACTATGGCAGCAATGTAAACGACTTTAATGGCTTTTCCGGCAAAAGAGCCAAATAGAAACTCAGCCATTTTAGAACCATAAAAGACGACTACGATGATTGTGGAAACCACAAAGAATACGAGTGATACAGCAACAAGAATACCTCCGAAGGAACCAAAATACTCTGTAAATGCCGCTGCTGTCAGGGCTGAAGGATCCTTCATTGCCCCTTCCCTTGTCCACACACCTGATGAAAGGACCACAAATGCAGTTGCAGTACACACAATCAGCGTATCAACAACAATACCGACAATCGCCCAGAAGCCTTGGCGCACCGGGTGATCAGTTGTGGCAGCAGCATGAGCTATCGGTGCCGTTCCAAGTCCTGCCTCATTGGAATATAATCCTCTTGCAAATCCCCAGCGAATGATTTCGCCAATTGCCGCACCGGCAAATCCGCCTATTGCAGACATTGGCTGAAACGCATAAGTGAAGATTAATTCCAACACTTCAGGAAGCTTGCCCAGATTCATAAATAAGACTACTAAAGCTGCACCTACATAAATGAGTGCCATAAACGGAACGAAGATTTCAGTTACTTTGCCGATTCTCTGAATTCCGCCAAAAACAACCAATGAAACCAGTAAGGCTACAGCGATGCCAGTATAGAGGCCATCAATCTTAAAAGTCTCTCCAACCGCAGACGCTACTGCATTACCCTGAACCATGATGCTTGGGATTAATTCGATCATGAGCGCAAAGGCAAATATCACACCAAGCCACTTCATGTTAAGCCCTTTCGTCATGTAATACATAGGGCCGCCCACATATTCTCCATCTTCATTTTTCTCTCTATACTTAATAGCCAATACACTTTCCGAGAACTTAATGGACATTCCTATTAGCGCAATGACCCACATCCAGAAGACTGCTCCAGGGCCGCCAAACATGATGGCTGCCGGTACACCTACAATATTCGCGGCTCCAATGGTGGAAGCCAGTGCTGATGTGAGTGCCTGCAGCGGTGTAACGGTTCCTTTTCCCTTCGGCTTTTTAAAAACACTTCCGAATGTCTGTTTAAAAATATATACCGGATAACGGAACTGGAAGAAACCCAGCAAAAAGGTTAAATACAGCCCTGTTCCGGCTAATAATAGGATGATGGGATATCCCCACAGCCATCCTGAAATATCTCCTACGACTTCTAATAACTTATCCAAAAAAATTTCCCCCTTATAGTTATGCACAGTTGCCCTTGTTATTTCATTCCCTTTTATTTGCCAGTTAAACACTTAGTTAGCAAAGAATTAGGTGAGGTAGACATTTTCTTGAAGATCCTGTATAGTTAGCTAGGTAACTATTTTAAGCAGGTGAAAACAATGCACCCTAATCAAAGTGAATTTTTTCATTCCATCAACCAATTTACACGCCATTTTTCCAAAGTACTTAATGAAAGTCTGGTGCCCCTTGGGTTATATGCGGCTCAATGGACAATTATCTACCGTCTGAAAACCGGAGGGCCAAACACTCAAAAAGAGATTTCCTCTTATTTGGGCGTTGAAGCTCCGACCATGACCAGGACATTGGCCCGTCTTGAGAAATCAGGCTGGATCACCAGAACAGCCGGCAAGGACAAACGCGAAAAACTGATTTCACTGACTGATGCAGCGATTCTGGAATATGACAATTGGCTTACTGCAGTAAGATCAAGCGAAAGCAATGTCCTGCAGAATATTACGGAAGAAGAAATCAGCACAATGATCAGACTTATGGCAAAAATGAGAGAAAATATGGTACCAGGCACCTAGACCAGTTCACGAAATTGGTATAGGTACCTGGTACCTTCATTTGTTAGGAGGACAACATGAAGAAACAGCCATTATGGACGAAGGATTTTTTGAGTATTTCTGTTACGAGTTTTTTCTTATTTATGGGGTTTTATGTGTTGCTGACAACACTTCCCCTTTATATTTTGGATGATTTGAAAGGGGACGAAACACAGGTTGGCCTGATTATTTCGGTCTTTTTGATTGCTGCCGTGATCAGCCGGCCGTTTACAGGGAAATGGATTGATGAGGTTGGAAGGCGGAAGATTCTGCTTGCTTCCCTGATTGTGTTTGCGGTCTCATCGCTTCTTTATTTTTGGGCTGACACTATGCCTGCTCTTTTAGCTCTAAGATTCCTTCACGGTGTAGGATTTGGCATGGCCACCACAGCGACGGGAGCGATTGTTGCTGAAATTGTGCCGGATGAACGGAGAGGCGAAGGGCTTGGCTATTATGCGATGTTCATGAATCTCGCCATGGTTATTGGCCCGTTTGCCGGTTTGACGATTGTTCAATATGCAAGCTTCAAATGGATTTTTGCGTTATGTACCGTTTTATCATTTATTGCGATAGTGCTGGGTGCTTTTGTTAAAATACCGCAGAAAACCGAAAGCTCTGTGAAGCATCCGAGTTTTACACTTTCAAGCTTATTCGAAAAAAATGCCGTTCCTGTTGCGATTTCAGCGGGCATCCTTGCTTTCGCGTACTCAGGAGTTCTTTCCTTTATTTCTGTTTATGCAAAAGAGCTTGATTTGCTTGAAGCCGCGAGCTTCTTCTTCGTTGTATATGCGGCGTTCATCATAATGTCCCGCCCATTTACAGGCCGCTGGTTTGATGCGTACGGAGAGAATAAGGTGATTTATCCGGCCATTATTCTATTTGCGGCAGGTTTGTTTTTGCTCAGCCAGGCCAACAGCACCTTTGTGTTTTTGCTGTCAGGTGCAGTAATCGGATTGGGATATGGCACGATTGTACCGAGTCTTCAAACCGTTGCCATCAAGCAGGCTGATCCAGCGAAACGCGGACTTGCTACCTCAACCTTTTTCACCCTCTTTGACACAGGGATCGGTTTAGGATCCTATGTTCTCGGAATTCTTGCGGTCAAAACAGGCTTCGCTTCGCTGTATTTTATGCTTGCCGGAGTCGCATTGCTTGGCTTGCTCGTATACTACCTGCTTCATGGCAAAAAGACAGAACCAAGAACCATTCATTCAGAAGCAGATCTTCCATTATAAGAGCCCCTTGCGGCTCTTTTTCTTTGTCAATCTTAATTTGTGTATATTTTCTGAAAATTATTTGTCTTTTTTGTGAACGCCGGCATATAATGTAATTAATATATTTTAGGAGGTTCGCTGATGACCATTGTTCACATTTTAAACTTCTCCATTCCCATCGCCTGCGTTTTCCTATTTGGTGTAATGGTCGACCGCATGTGCAAACCGGACGGCACCGAACAGGAAGCAAATGAATAATCCCGTTAAAGCGGCTGGCTGACAGCCTTTTTTTATTTCTTATAAAGAAAGAACCAGCCTCCTAAGGCTGATTCCCCGTTCTCGGCAATATTAAAATCTCTACCCGTCTGTTCTTCGCCCTGCCTTCTTTCGTATCATTTCCGGCAACCGGCTGGAATTCCCCAAAGCCTTTGGCACTGAACCATTTCGGGTCCAGCTGGTCATTTTTCAGGATGACTTTCATAAAGTTGACCGCCCTCATCACACTGAGCTCCCAATTGGACTCGAAGTTCGAATTGCGGATCGGGACATTGTCTGTATGACCACTGATGATGATATTTCTTGGCGGGTCCATGATGAGAAGCCCGGCAATTTTACCAGCCATTTTTAAATCCTGCTCCCGGACCTCTGCACTTCCTGAGCCGAACAGGACGTTATCCCTGATTGATACAAGCAACCCTTCCGTGGTCAATGAAGTTTCCAGTTTGTCTGCCAGGTTTTGATTTTCAATAAAAGCATTGACTCTTTGCTGCAGCTCAGCCAGTTCTTCCTGATCGGCAGCCTGTTTCAATTTTTCTTTTTCCAATTCATCCAGCGCGGCCATTTCCTCGAGATCCTTGCTTGGTTTTTCAGACACAGCATCCGTGGATTGCATTTGCCCTTCAGGCATTGGACTTGGGAATTCTAAGACGCCCGTTCCCCCTGAAAAGACGTCATTAAATGCCTTTGACAGCTTCTGAAACTTCTGGGCATCCACTGAACTCATGGCGAAGAGGACAATGAACAGCCCGAGAAGCAGTGTCAATAAGTCCGCATACGGCAAAAGCCAGGATTCATCTACATGATCTTCATGATGCTGCTTCTTTTTCCGCCTACTCATCCTTTACCACACTGCTTTCTTCAAGGAACTTGCGGCGTTCTCCTGCAGGAAGATAAGAAGCAAGCTTTTGCTCGATTACCCGTGGTGCTTCCCCTTCTAAAATAGAAAGAATCCCTTCGATCATCATGCTTTTAATCTTTGCTTCCTGCTTGGACTTTCTCCTTAGCTTATTGGCAAACGGATGCCAGAACACATAACCGGTGAATATCCCCAGTAAAGTCGCTACGAAAGCCGCACTTATGGCATGTCCCAAGGTGGTGGTGTCCTCCATATTTCCAAGTGCTGCAATCAATCCAATAACGGCTCCCAATACTCCAAGGGACGGGGCATATGTGCCGGCCTGGCTGAAAATTTGCGCTCCAGCCTGGTGCCTTTCTTCCATCGCTTCGATTTCTTCACTTAAAACATCCCGTATATAATCGGCACTTTGCCCATCAACAGCGAGAGATAAGCCGTTTCTTAAAAAAGCATCTTCAACTTCGTTCGTCTTGACTTCCAGGGCAAGCAATCCTTCTTTTCTTGCCAGCTGAGCCCAATCCGAAAACATCTTAATCATTTCAGCCGGATTCATCAGCTTTTCTTCTTTAAATAAAATGCCAAACAGCTTCGGCACCCGCTTGATTTCATTTGATGGAAATGCAATACTCACCGCTGCTGCTGTACCCAGAATAATGATCAAAATAGCGGCCGGGTTAATCAGAGCAGATGGCGGAACCCCTTTAAGAATCATCCCGACCCCAACGGCTATGATTCCTAAAATGACTCCTATAATCGTTGTTTTATCCATACATGCCACACCTTCTATGTAGTCTGAAAAGCTCTAAAACCTTCTATTAATAATTTCGGATGATTTTTACAGTTCTTTAGGAAAATTTTCATATATAAAAGGCAGGGGTGCTTCCCCTGCCTTTGTTTTCACTATTATTAGATCCAGCGGCATCCGCAGAAACCTCTTCTTCTGCGGTCATCGTCATCTCGGCGGCGTCTGCATCCTCTTCCAGATCCAGCTAAATCTCTGTTGTACCATAGGTCACCAGCACCGCGTACATCATCGCGGCGATGTCTTCTGCGGTCGTCTTCTGCTCCGCCCACACTGTCTCTTCCACAGCCGCAATGTCTTCTGCGATTGTCCTCGATTCCAGCTACATCGTCATCTCGGCGGTGCTTCCTGTCGCGGTCTTCAACTCCACGGACATCATCACGGCGGCGATCATCTTCTTCTTTTACAATAACTCTTTCGGCTCTGATTTCCACTTCATCTGCATTAATCTCAAATCGTCTTCTCCAATTATTTGACATAAGTCTACCTCCTTTCTCATGGATACTACAGAATATGTGCCAGAGGCAGTTTTCGCATGGACAAATCCCCAATCAGAAAGAAAATGTGCCTGTATAAAATAAAAAACCCTATCCTATTCAGGAAAGGGATCTTGAGAACTTAGATTTTTCGAAAGACGAGGCTGTTTATTTTCATTAAATGCTTTAAAGCCGCCTGGAAGTTAGCATGGGTTTCAGCATTTAATTCAATGCCGGACAAGACAATTTCCTTTATCAGCTGCGGGGTCATTCCTACAAAGTAAGGCTTAACTCCCATGAGGTTAATCGAATCAGTCAGGTTGCGGATTTGCTCTCCAAGTTCAGTAAGGCACATCTGCTCTATGCGGTCGACCGTTATGTCGGTAAAATCGATGATGGCAAATTCAATGTCATGTTCTTTAATATGATTCAATATCTTAGCTGTAATTTTTTCGAGTCTTTCTGCCATGAGCAGGCCGGTAACGGGCACAAGAATCGTTTGGGGAATGATCGATGGAATAATGGGTGCCGTCATATCCGCTATGGCTGCCTCATATTCCTCCACTCGTTTCTCAAGAATCTTTATATATTCATCTTTATTCATGTGTTCTCCTCGATTCCAATCATCTAATTCATTAGAATAATTTATTGTTAATTTTTTCTTCGTAATTTTTAAAAAGGGATGAGTTGGTGTTCTGTCTTCTTTTGGACATCATGCTGTTATAGCGGAGCAGCTTTTCGTTTAATTTCTTCTGCAATGCCTTCTTTTCTTCCTGGTTCTCACATTTCTTCATCAGGTCTTCAATCGTCAGCATTTCCTTTTTCACCTGGTTTTCTTCATCAGTGAATCCGGCATTCTTCATGATGCGATAGGCCATGCGCAGGTTCTCAGGGACGGAAGACAGGTCATCAGGCGGCAGCGGTTTCCCATATCCCGGCAGGTTATCAAACTCGCCGTCCCTATAAGCTTTTTTTATGCGATCTTCAGAAAGGTTAGAAAAAAAGTCCACTCAAGCTCCCCCTTCACTTCATTTGTACTTATTATATATTTTCGGCGCTGCATATTAAAGTAATTATGTATATAGAAGAGAAAGCTTGCGCCTCCTCCTTTTAGATTTTACCTATTAAGTTTGGATCCTTGTTAATCCCTTGCTGGCCGGGCTGCCAGTTTGCCGGCACACCTTTTCCTGTCTGCTGTGCATATTGAATTCCCTGCATGATTCTGACATGTTCATGCAGATTTCTCCCGACTTCTCCTGGATAAATGAGCTTTGCCGCAATGATGCCATTGGGGTCGATAAAAATGGATGCCCTGATGGCCGCTCCTGACTTTTCATCCAATACCCTGTAAGCTCTGCTTATTTGATGCGTCCGGTCGCTGACCATCGGATAATTCACATTTTTTAAAGAAGGAGATGTTTCCTTAAATACTTTATGTGCATATACACTATCCGTACTGATCGACATGACTTCGCAGTTTAAGGCTTTTAAATAAGGGTTCACAGCGGCGACCGCCGCCAATTCTGTCGGTCAGACAAAGGTAAAATCACTCGGATAAAAAAACAGCAGCACCCATTTTCCAATATAGTTCTCAAGATTGACTTTTTTTATTTGATGATCGATGACAGCATCGGCAATAAAAACTGGCGCACGGTCTCCCCGTCCCGCACAGAACATGGAAGCATTCGGATCAATCAAGGCTGTACCCCTCCTTTTCTCTTTCGTCTTTGCTCTATATACTTATGCGAACAAGTGCAAAATTGAACGGAAAATATTGATTGAACCAGCCGTACATAGTCCTGATGCCGGAGGGAAAAATAGTGGAAGAATGCAAATTCAACTATGAAAGGAGCCTGATTATGTCACGCGGAGTCCATTTTAATCATAAAAAAAAGCATCACCCGGGGGAATTTCCTGAACACACAATGGTGGAGCGCCATACAACTGAGGCACAGGAAGATGAAGAATTTATTGTGACGCAGGAAGCGTTTAAAAACCGCTTTGAAGAGGATGAAGCCAAGGAGCTTGAGGAAAGAGCCAAAGATTAAAAAGCAGGGGGCCTGAATAACATTCAGACCCCTCACTTTTATATTGCGTCTATTTCAATCTCTTTCAGCCAGGCCGCGCATGCTTCAATATCCTTTGAAAATATGCGGTCTTTTTTGATGGAAGGCACCACTTTTCTAGCTTCTTCGTAAAAGCGTTTTGTTTTATCAGCCATTTTATCAGAACCGCGGTACTCGGCTGCCTGAAGTGCGCAGATTAGTTCAATTGCCAGCACTTTATTGACATTCTGGATGATCTGATAAGCATGTCTCGACCCAATTGTCCCCATGCTCACATGGTCTTCCTGGTTCCCGGAAGAAGGAATCGAATCCACACTTGCCGGATGGGCGAGTGTCTTATTTTCCGAAACAAGGGATGCTGCTACATATTGCAGAATCATCGCACCAGACTGCAGTCCAGGCTCCGGGCTTAAAAATGGCGGCAGGTCACTCAGCTGCGGGTTAACCAGCCTTTCAATCCGGCGCTCAGAAATATTGGCCAATTCAGCAACTGCGATTTTCATGAAATCCATTGCTAGAGCGATTGGCTGCCCATGAAAGTTTCCGCCGGATATGACACTTTCCCCATTATCAAAAATAAGAGGATTATCTGTGGCTGCATTCATTTCAATTTCAAGCTTTTCTTTTACATAGTCAAGAGCCTGCCAGGATGCTCCATGCACCTGCGGAATGCAGCGGATGGAATAGGCGTCCTGCACCCGGATTTCCCCCTGTCTTGTGATCAGGCTGCTGCCTGACAGGTATTCCCTTATTCTTCTGGCTGTATCCACCTGCTGCTGATAACCTCTTGCCTGATGAATATTCTCATCAAACGCATCAATAATGCCGTTCAATCCCTCCATTGTAAGTGCCGCGATAAGCTCACTTTGATAAGCGATTTTTTCCGCCTCCAGATAACCAATGACTCCCATTGCCGTCATCGCCTGTGTGCCGTTAATGAGGGCAAGCCCTTCCTTCGCCTGTAGGGTTACAGGCTCTATTCCTTCCTGAACAAGCACTTCAAGCGCAGGCTTTCTTTCCCCCTTGTAAAACACTTCCCCTTCTCCCATTAATACTAATGCCAGATGGGATAGAGGAGCCAAATCCCCGCTTGCTCCAAGAGAGCCCTGCTGCGGGATGACAGGATGGATACTATTATTCACAAGCGCTAAAAGAGTTTCGATTACGACCGGACGAACGCCTGAGAATCCTTTCAATAAGGCATTTGCTCTTAAAAGTAGCATAGCTCTTGAGACAGACTCAGGGAACGGTTCCCCTACTCCGCAGGCATGCGAACGGATTAAATTCAGCTGAAGATCCTCGACATCTCCCTGATCAATTCTTACATCGCTGAATTTCCCAAAGCCGGTGTTTATTCCGTATATGACTTTTTCTTCACTTACAATTCTCTTAACGGCTTCATGGCTGTTTTTTACACGAAGCATGCTTTCCTCTGATGCCGCCGCCTTTACTCCTTCAAAAAGAACCCGTTTGACTTCAGACAAATTAAGGGTATTTCCATTTAAAGTAACCACCTTGTTCTCCTCCCCTTGAGTTAAAGTCATCATTGATTCTGTCAATTTTTCCATTTTATATCCTCCCCGGTACATTAGCGAGATAAAGAAAAGGCTGTATCTCAAACACAGGTTTGAAATACAGCCTTTTTTAGAAGATTATTTGCACTATCTGTTGTCAGATGTCTCATCTTTATCACAGCCTATTTTTGTTATATTTTCTGAATATAATTAATTTTATGTTCCTATTGGAGGGATGTCAATGATTATTTCCCATTTTTTAACAAGTTAGATTGTTAGAATGGTAACACAGTAAAGCGTGTATTATTATATCCATATAAAAAGCCGGCACTTCTGCCGGCTATCGTTCTTCTTCCTATTTAGCTATTTTCGTAAAGTTGTTGCTTTTTAATAAGTAGATTAATTTGCTGAGTT
>NZ_NPDG01000071.1:0-13028 GCF_002272225.1 Bacillus sp. 7894-2 | reverse complement strand
CGGAAATCAACGGACAGCATTGATAGGTGAAAAACAACAATTTACAAGAAAAGAGCCTTCTATTGTAAGTTTTCACCTTGTCTTCTTAAAGCATGTTTTAGTTTTCCATATGTTTCAATACCCGTGAAATCCAGGCCGAGCTGGATGGAAGTCTGGGCAACCTCAGGACTGATGCCGGAAATAGTGGATTTGACCCCTAATAGCTTAAGAGCTGTCGTTAAAGAGAATATTTGATGGGCAACCATCGTATCGATAATGGCTACACCAGATAAATCAATAAATAAATGTTCAATATTTTCTTTTGCACACTTTTTCGGAATTTCCTCCAGCAGGATTTGCGCACGCTCGGTGTCAATATCGCCGATAAGCGGCAGAACAGCTGTGTCATCATTAACAGGAATGACGGGAGTGCCAAGTTCATTGATCAGACTTTGCTGGGCAACTAGCCTTCTGGTCGTCAGTTCATAATACTTTTCCGCAAATTTGTTGATCAGTTTATCGAAAGCCCTGTTAATGGTCTTGCTCCATATTAATACATCATCTGTTGTGACTTCAGACTGGTTATCTTTAATGAATTTTTCAACAAAATGCCAATAGGTTTCCCTTACAGTGCTTAAAGCACCAAGCACTTGAAAAATGGGAGTACTCGTGTCCACTCTGCTTTCAGCTACAGTCCTGGCCCACTCCTCCATATTTTCAATAAACACTGCTTCGTCATCAAGTAAAGCGGATGAAACGGTACGGTTGGTAAAAGCATTCTGTTCTCTCAAGAGCTTCTCATAAGCGGAGTCTGCATCCGCAGAATAAATGGAGCCCTTCTGTTTTTCCCTTAAAGACATCCACAAATCTGTAATATTCTTCGAATTTTCCTGTATGTAATCATATAGAAGCTGATTTTTTGAATCCATTTATTTCACCTTATCTTTCTATTTGTCAGGAAACTGTTATATTCATTGTAAAATGAATCGGGGTGAATGAAAAGTAATACACCTTAAATAGGCATCTGTCTGATTTTGACTATAATAACGTATCCCATTACAAATATGAATGATTTTCCGCTATACTTAATTAGAATACAAAAGGAACTGAATGGATTTGAAAGGAGTCATTATGAAATCACTTGTTCTTGCTGAAAAACCCAGTGTTGCCCGTGAAATCGCCCGGGTGCTGGGATGCCGGCAAACTCATAAAAGCTATATGGAAGGCGATAAATATATCGTCACTTGGGCTCTTGGCCACTTAATCGAATTAAAGATGCCGGAGCATTATGACAGCAAATATAAAAACTGGAACCTGGAGGATCTGCCGATTATTCCTGACCAAATGGGTCTGAAGGTGATGAAGCAGACCAGCCACCAGTATAAAGCCATTGAAAATCTGGCAAAGCGGAAAGATGTTAAAGAAATAATCATTGCAACCGATGCAGGCCGTGAAGGGGAGCTTGTCGCCCGCTGGATATTGGAGAAAATCCGCTGGCGCCAAACCATCAAACGCTTATGGATTTCTTCTGTAACAGACCGTGCCATCCGTGACGGTTTTCAAAACCTTAAGCCCGGAAAACAATTTGAAGATCTGTATGAATCCGCCGTGTGCCGGGCAGAGGCTGATTGGCTCATCGGGCTGAATGTCACAAGGGCTCTGACGACTAAATACAAGGATCCCCTATCCGCGGGCCGGGTACAGACACCGACTCTGGCGCTCGTTATGGAAAGGGAAAAAGTGATTCAGCAATTTATTCCAAAAGAATACTGGACGATTCGCGCCCACATTGGCCCCCTGCAGGCTGACTGGGAGAAAAATGGTGAAAAGCGCATTTTCTCTAAAGAAGCAGCTGATGGAGTCCTTTCCAAGGTAAAGGGACAAAAGGCGGTTATCCAGTCCATTAACCGGAAGGAAAAAACAGAGCCGCAGCCGCTTCCTTATGATTTGACGGAGCTGCAGCGTGACGCGAATAAACGTTTTGGCTTCTCTGCCAAGAAAACATCGAATGTGCTGCAAAAGCTGTATGAGCAGCATAAGCTTGTCACCTATCCGCGTACAGATTCACGCTATTTGACAAAGGATATGGAAGCAACCATGTTGGATCGCCTCCATGGCATCGCTGCTTCCTATAAAGATGAAGTGAAGCCTATCCTTGCGAATCAGGGCAGGGTGCTGGCAAAGCGCGTTTTTAATAATGAAAAAGTAACCGATCACCATGCGATTATTCCGACTGAAGAACGTGTGCATCTCGGTAATTTGTCTCCTGATGAGCGCAAGCTGTACGAATTGATTATGCGCAGGTTTCTGGCCATGTTCCATAACCCTTATAAGTATGAAACCATCCATGCTGCTATCGATGTTAATGGTGAGGCCTTCACAGCGAGGGAAACAGCCGTTATCGATCTCGGTTATCGCAAGGTTGAACGGAATACTGAAGAAGAGACAGGAAAACAGAGCCTGAAGAACATTTCGAAAGGACAGAGTTTTACGCTGCAAAATGCCGAATCCGCTGCGAAGCTCACTGAACCGCCTCTTCGCTATTCCGAAGCTGACATTTTGACACAGATGGAAAAATACAGTCTCGGAACACCTGCTACAAGGGCGGAAATCATTGAACGGCTTCTTGAGACAGAAGCCCTCGAAAGACAAAATGGACGCCTGTTTCCGACTAAAAAGGGCAAACAGCTGATGGACCTGGTGAATGAAGATTTGAAATCACCGGAACTGACTGCCAAATGGGAGCAGGAGCTTGAGAAAATCGCACGCGGAAAAGCAGATCCTAAAGAGTTTCTTCAGAATATCCGCAAGCAGACTCAAACTCTGGTTTCAGAAATTAAAAAGAGCGACAAATCGTACCGTGCCCACAATCTCACCGGCTCGAAATGTCCGGAATGCGATTCCTTCCTGAAAGAAAGGAATACAAAGGACGGAAAAATACTTGTCTGCTCCAATCTTGATTGCAGTTTCCGAAAGCGCAAGGATCCAAAGCTTTCAAACCGCCGCTGCCCGCAGTGCCGCAAAAAAATGGAGATCCATCAGGGCAAGGCAGGCGCCTACTTCCAGTGCCGCCCATGCAATGTAGTAGAGAAAGCCCAGGACAAAAAGAAAGCCGTCAACAAACGCGAAGAACGAAAACTTGTTCAGAAATATACCCAGAAGGAAGAGTCCTTTGGAACAAGCCTTGGTGATTTGCTGAAGGCCGCAATGGAAGATAAAGATTAATGTATAGCCCCGGCTGCTGCCGGGGCTTTTCTATATGAACTGACATACACAGCTTGTCCTCTCCATAGCATGTACTAATACTGAAAGGAGTGTGACAGGATGTTAACCAGAATGGCAGACCGTTTCTCCAAGTTTGTGGAAAGGTATCTCCCTGACGCCTTTGTCATTGCTGTACTAATGACTCTGTTTGTATTCATAGCCGGATTTTTCATGAAGCCTTCTGAACCTGCCCAGCTGTTTAAATCATTTGGTGACGGCTTCTGGGTATACCTAGCTTTTACCATGCAAATGGTGCTTCTCTTGATGACAGGCATGGCACTTGCTTCTGTTCCTTCTGCACAGCGTATACTTGAAAAGCTTTCCTCCAAAGCGAAGACGGCCAATCAGGCCTACGTACTGACTTTTCTCGTTTCTTCTGCTGCTTATTATATTAACTGGGGCCTTGCTGTTGTCGTTGGCGCCATTATTGCCCGTGAAGTCGGAAAAAGAAATCAGAACGCACACTTTCCGCTATTAGTGGCTGCCGCCTATGCACCCACCGCTCTATATACAGCCGGCTTGTCGAGTTCAATCGGTTTAACTGTTGCGACCAAGGGGCACTTTCTGGAGGATATTGCTGGGGTGATTCCAACTTCGGAAACGATCTTTCATCCAGGAACAATTGCCATTTTAATTGCTCTTGTTGTTACAATGCCGATTTTCATCGTGCTGATGGCACCAAAAAAGGGCATTATCTCATACGTTCCCCCTAAGGAACTCAAGCAGGAAGCTGAACCGGATGAGGTTTTAAAAACGCCCGCCGGAAAGCTTGAACGAACACCTTTTCTCGGCATCATTACCGGATTAATCGGGTTAATCTATGTTATTATCGAGTTCATAAACGGGCGTGACCTTGACTTAAATATTATCAATATTACTTTTCTATCGTTAGGCCTTATTCTCCATAAATCGCTCGTACAGTACGCCAACGCTTTTAAAGAAGCGGGTTCTGCCATTTCCCCTATCATTCTGCAATTCCCGTTTTACGCCGGCATTATCGCTGTCCTTGGCAGCTCCGGGTTGGCAGAGTCCATAATCAATGGAATGGCGTCCATAGCCAGTAAAGACACCTTCGATATTTTCACCTATTGGGCAGCAGGCATCGTCAACATTCTTGCCCCTTCAGGCGGCGGGCAGTGGGCTTTACAGGGGCCGCTTCAAGTTCCTGCCGGTCTGCAGCTGGGTGTGGATCCTGCCATTACGGCTATGGCTGTGGGCTGGGGTGATGCCTGGACGAACTTGATCCAGCCATTCTGGGCACTTCCAATTTTAAGTGTAGTTGGCCTTCATATCCGCCATATTATGGGCTACTGTGCATTGCTGGCCATATGGGTGGGCATTGTTACGACCATTTTAATGATTTTTGTATATTAATAGAGACAGCCAAGCCTTACCAGGGTTTGGCTGTTTCTCTTTTCCTCCGACCGGAGATGGAGCCCGGAAGTTCTGCAGCATGATTTTGAGTTCAATAGGTTTCTTTTTCGGGACAGAACCGCTACAATGAAAATGAAGATTCTGACAAAAGGAGAATACATAATGAGTCAATTTCAAACAAATTTAGAGAAATATGCAGAGCTTGCAGTGAAGGTCGGCGTAAATGTACAAAAGGGGCAGACGCTGGTTATTAACACAACACTTGATTCAGCTGAACTGGTTCGCACTATTGTGAAAAAGGCATATGAAGCAGGAGCTCATAACGTTGTTGTGAACTGGAGCGATGATGCGGTCACACGCACAAAGTACGATTTGGCACCGGACGAGTCTTTCTCGGAATACCCGGAATGGCGTGCAAAGGAAGTCGAAGATTTAGCTGAAAAGGGTGCGGCATTCATGTCAATCGTTTCAGCAAGCCCTGATTTGCTGAAAGGCGTGAAATCAGAGCGAATCGCAAGCTTCCAGAAAGCAGCCGGACAGGCGCTTGCAAAATACCGCAAATTCATCCAATCCGATAAAGTGAGCTGGACAGTTATCGCAGCTCCTTCTCAAGCATGGGCAAACATGGTATTCCCTGAAGCTCCGGAGGAATCCAGAGTGGAAATGCTTTGGGACGCTATTTTCAAAGCCACTCGCGCTGACCTGGATAACCCGGTTGAAGCCTGGAAAAAGCATGATGAAACACTTCATGAAAAAGTGGATTACTTAAACAGCAAGCGATATCAGAAGCTTCACTATAAAGCTCCAGGCACAGACCTGACAATCGAGCTTCCAAAAGGCCATTTATGGGTCGGAGCAGGCAGTGTGAATGAACAGGGGCACGAATTCATGGCAAACATGCCGACTGAAGAAGTGTTCACAGTACCATACAAGACAGGTGTGAACGGTACAGTTTCCAGCACAAAGCCTCTAAGCTATGGCGGAAACATCATCGATAACTTCAGCCTGACATTTGAAAACGGCCGCATTGTCGATGTAAAAGCAGAAGAAGGAGAAGAAATCCTCAAGCAGCTGGTTGAGACAGATGAAGGCTCCCACTACCTTGGTGAAGTGGCACTGGTTCCTTTCAACTCGCCAATTTCCAAGTCCAATCTGCTTTTCTATAATACTTTATTTGATGAAAATGCTTCAAACCACCTTGCCATTGGCAGTGCGTATGCATTCTGTATTGAAGGCGGCAAGAAAATGTCCAGTGAAGAACTGGGTGAAAACGGCTTGAACGAAAGCTTAACACATGTTGATTTCATGATCGGTTCCGCTGAAATGGATATCGACGGAATCACTGAAGACGGCAGCGCTGAACCTGTATTCAGAAAAGGTGACTGGGCCTTTTAAAGCGAAAGCGCCCTTTCGTGACTATAAAAAATCATGCGGTCATTGACCCGCATGATTTTTTATTTTCTTTAATACGATTTCACTAACGTTTCCTTCTAAATCAGAAATCATATCGATGGAATATTTATCTGCCGGGTAGGTGGAGATGGTTTCACCTGACAGCTTCTCTTCCCTGACCTCCGCTGGAGTGCCAAACATGGCGGTAATCTCGTCCATTGACGTTCTCACCCGCTGTCCAGGAATGGAAATAGCTGTTACGTTCCCCGTTTCCCGTTCATAATAATAGGTAATTTCAGGATACATCACAAAAGGGCTGCCGCCTTCAAATCCCTCTTCAACAAAGTTTGGATCTGACTTTTTTATTTCAGATATGTTTGTGCCAATCGGAAATGGACTTCCGAGAGGGATTCCCTGTTTTGCTTTCTCAATGGCATCCCCACTGAGTGCCAGGTTTTTAAAAGGATAGTAAAGGGCTTCCTTTTTCAGCCATAGGTTCATCCAGTCGATATCAGATTGATCTTTTTCTGAAAGCTCGATTTGATCGTGAAGGCTCATTGAATGGGCTTCCTCATTAAAAAGCCATGTTGAAATAACCCATCCATCACTCTTTTTTTGGGCAGTTTGAAGATACTTTTGATTAATGGTTTTTATTTTCGCTTTGGAGGTAGTGGTCATATCTTTTTCCGTACTGATTCTTTGCACTGCTCCATCTTTAATCGCCAGCAGCTGGCCCTTGACTAAGTTTTCCCCCTTGGACTGAAAGATCGAGATGATGGTTTTGTTCCTCATTTTCTGAGTGTAAACCTGTTCCTTTGAAGGGTTAAATGACATTTCAGAACTGACATTTAGAGCTGCTTGTTTATAAGCCTCTTTTGACCCCTTCAAAGCCAGGTATACTGAATAATGTCCTGTAAAATAGGAATCGCCTTTCTTTCCTTTCGCGCTGTCCTCTTCCAGAATGGTTCTTCTTTCGTCTTCTGAAAAAAGGTAAACTGTATACTTCATGATCCCGTCTGTTGCGTCAATTTGGAATAGTGACTTGCGTTCAAGCCAAACGGTATCTTTTTTATCTTTTCCAGCCTCTTGTACTGATATATTATCTTCTGCTTCCACTTTATCTTCTTTTTCAAGTTTTATTTCTTCTGTATTTAAAGATGCATTTATTTCACTGGAACAGCCTGCTATAACGGATGACAGCATGGCAATCATAATCATATTTATAAAATTTTTCATTATATTCTCCCTAATGTTAAAAAACATTTCCATTTAAAGTCAAATGTTACAATTACGTTTCAACTAATTAAGTGTAACAAATAGGGATCGTTTCTACAAACCTATCAATATGCTCATTTTTTTACAAAAACCCATGTTTCCTCCCTTTTCCTTTATATATGACTCTTCTCCTGCTTCAATCAAACGTTTGATTATAGTGACGAGGGCCTGATCTATAGGCACTTTGCCGGTTAATACGAAAGGCCCCGGAATACCTCTCCGGAGCCTCTTGATTAAATTTCTGCTGCTGCAGGTGCTGTTTTTTCGGTAAATAGACTTACAGCTATATATGCGGCCAGTGATAAAGCAATAGGCAATACGACTGTATTCATGCCTAAAGCATTGGGATAAAAAGTGTGGAATAAAATATAGGAAGCCGTTCCGGTTATCATGGAGGCCACCGCACCATATTTATTTCCCTTCGCCCAATAAAGACCCAGAACAACAGGCCATATGAATGCTGCTTCCAGTCCTCCAAAAGAAAAGAGATTCAGCCAGATCAGCAAATCGGGCGGACTGAGCGCCATCATGCATACCAGAATTCCCAGCAGGGCTGTGACGGCAAAACTCATTTTCTTAACCGTGCTTTCTTCAGCATCAGGTTTAATGTAATTAATATACACATCTTTAACAATCGCCGAGCTGACCAGAAGAAGCAGGGAATCCACGGTTGACATGATGGCAGCCATCGGTGCAGCCAGCACAATTCCCGCAAGCCATGGCGGAAGGACTTCCATGGCAATCATCGGCATAACTTTATCCCCTACTTCAATCCCCGGAAGAATCGGCCGTGCAAACACGCCAATTAAATGCATGCCAAGCATGATAAAGCCGACCACTATTGTTCCGATGATAATGGCCCTATGCATGGCTCTGGCATTTTTATAGGACATGGCCCTTACTGCAACCTGAGGAAGACCTACAACCCCCACTCCAACCAGAATCCAGAATGAGGATACATATAAAGGGGTCAATCCGCCATCAAAGCCAAACGGAGTAATCAGATTCGGGTTTTCTGAAGACAGATCGCTGATAATATTTGGTATTCCTCCACCTGCCACAATAACAGCAACCAGCAGGATCATAGTGCCGATGAACATAATTCCGCCCTGGACAGCATCCGTTACGGCAACAGCACGGAAGCCGCCTATGACAACGTAGACCATGACAGAAGCGGCAAAAATGAATAAAGCCGATAAATAGCTTAATCCTGTCAGTGATTCAATTAATCTTGCTCCGCCAACCCATTGGGCAGCCATGGCGGAAAACAGGAAGATTATGATGCTGAGAGAAGATAGCCAGACAACCCATTTGCTGTTATATCTTTCTTTCAGAAAATCAATGAGTGTTACAGCATTATACTTTCTTGCTGTAATTGCAAATTTTTTCCCCAGTACCATTAGGACGAAATAACCAGTAACAACCTGTGACATGGCAAGCAATACCCAGCCAAGCCCCTGGGTATATGCAACACCGGGACCCCCAATGAAACTGCTGGCACTGCCGTAAGTTGCAATCATGGTCATGGCCAGAATAAAACCGCCCAGTTGCCTTCCTCCAAGAAAATAATCCTGCAGAAACGAACTGCTCGTATCAATCTTTCTGCTGGACCATAAACCCACCAGAAAAATAATGACTAAAAAGAAGATAAGAGGAGCAATAACCTGCCAGTTCATTCGGATTCTCCCCCTTCTCCGTTTTCTTCGAACGGAACTTCCTTAAACAGGAATTTTACAGTTGCTGATACCAGTATCACCATGACAACAAATCCGGCTACACAGCTCCAGAAAAACCAGGCAGGCAGCCCCATGATGAATATATACTCATCGGCAGGGGCTGACCCCAATCCATAGGCAAACCCATACCACCAAAGAAAATTAAAGAGTACGAGACCAATGCCAATCCACGCTTCTTTCTCTGCTACTTTAAAGCGAGGATCTTTTTTATGTATGCTTTTCTTCATTATGTCCCCTTTCAGAGCTTTATTATTGTACTGCTCTATTAAAATACAGAATATTCCCTAAATATAATCCCACTTATGTATATTTTCTGCAACAAAAAAAGCAGATTCCTCTGCCTTTTTTGATATTATTTTAAAAATGAACTTTAAGCAAGCTATGTTCTTAACGATTGTCAATCGTCTCCGGATATAGATCATGGTTCATCAAGCGGTAATCGGCCATTTTTTCATATTTCGTCCCCGGCTTTCCGTAATTGCAATACGGATCGATGGAGATTCCTCCACGAGGAGTGAACTTGCCCCAAACCTCAATATAGCGGGGATCCATTAATTCGATAAGATCATTCATAATGATATTCATGCAGTCCTCATGGAAATCGCCGTGATTTCTGAAGCTGAAAAGATATAGCTTCAATGACTTGCTCTCTACCATCTTTTGATCCGGAATATAGCTGATATAGATGGTTGCAAAATCCGGCTGGCCTGTTTTCGGGCAAAGGCTCGTAAACTCTGGGCAATTAAACTTTACAAAATAATCGCGGTTTGGATGCTTATTATCAAAAGCCTCCAGAATCTCAGGCGAATATTCAAAAAGATAGTTAGTACCCTGATTTCCCAATAATGTAATATCCGTTAATTCCTCATCTTTTCTTCCTGACATAAAAATAGCCTCCCTTTATATGATCCCGCTGATCCTAAAGAGAGGTCCGAAAAGTACAGCTTGAAAAATAAAACCATATCCTCTCATGGATATGGTTGATTATTATAATCAAAGCCATAGTTTTTTATAGAGGGTGAAGCTATGAACCTCTCCCGCTCACACGGGAATAATAGAAATATAATTGTCATAGTTACTATAGAGAAAAAGCCTGTTTCTGTCAATAGGTGCTTTCTCTATCTGGTTTTCATACATTCTTCATAGTATAATAACGGTAATTTTTCAAAGAAAGGTGACTTGTTATGTGGAATGAGTTTAAAAAATTCGCCCTAAAGGGAAATGTCCTGGATTTGGCAGTTGGGGTTGTAATCGGAGCTGCCTTCGGAAAGATTGTATCTTCCCTTGTAGATGATATTATTATGCCGCTTGTCGGATTGCTGATGGGCGGAGTCGACTTTACGGATCTTATGGTTAAGGTCGGTGGGGCACAAGTGAAATACGGTTTATTCATACAGAATGTGGTGGATTTCTTCATCGTGGCATTCTCCATTTTCGTCTTTATCAGGATTATCAACAATCGTTTTAAAAAGAAAGAAGAAGCAGCACCGGCACCAGCTGTGGATAAAAATGTTGAGCTTTTAACTGAAATAAGAGACCTATTAAAAAAAAATAATTTATGAAACTTAATTAATAGCTCAGTCGTATATACATATACAAAAGAATTTAGAGGAGAAATGAAGAAATGTATGTACAGTATACCGCAAATAACAGTTATTTGCCCTCTGTTTTACGGGCGTTTGCCTTATCATTGGGGATTGCATTTGCCGGAACGATGGCGGGTGTTTTCATCCCTCCAGCCCTGTTTTTGCCGCTAATGCTTCTTGAACTTGGAATGCTGCTTTTCGCTTTCCTGCTCCGCCGCAAAAAAGCTATTGGGTATACATTCCTTTATGTCTTTACATTTATTTCAGGGATGACGACCTACCCGATTGTTGCCCACTACCTGGCTGCTATTGGACCTAACCCTGTTTTAACAGCACTTGCGACGACAACTGTTGTGTTCACCGGCTTAGCTGTATATGCTTCGACAACGAAGCGGGACCTATCTTTCCTTGGCGGCATGCTGATGGCGGCATTGCTCGCCCTTATTGCGATCGGAATTTTCAGCCTCATCTGGCCATTAAGCTCTAACGCGATGCTCGCCTTCTCCTTCATCGGAGTGCTTGTGTTCAGCGGATATGTGCTATTCGACTTCAACCGCATGAAGCAGTATGGAGTGTCACCGGAAGAAGTGCCTTTGATGGCTCTTAACCTATACCTTGATTTTATCAACCTGTTCATTAATATCCTTCGCATTTTTGGGATATTGGGGAGCCGGGACTAAACAGGAGTGCGAACTCCTGTTTATTTATGTGCAAGCCGCAATTCTTTATTCCTTCAAAAGAATTAGGTATGATCAGATGTAAATCCGAAAGGCGGGATATTCATGGAATATATTTTAGAAACCCAGCATCCTGATAAAAATATTACGCTTGAACAGGCTATCAGCAGCCAGTACACAATGGCTGTCTTCGTCCGCCATCTTGGCTGACCGGTCTGCCGGGAATATCTTGCGCAGTTGCGCGAGCGCATAAATGAAGTAGAAGCTAAAGAATTTCAAGTCATTGTCATTGCTCCTTCGAAAGGAACCTTTATCAGTCAATTCCTTGAGCAATTCGGTCCGTTCCCTTTTCCGATCCTCGGCGATCCTTCCCGGGAAGCTTATAGAGGAATGGGACATAAAACCATGCCAAAGTGGAAGCTTCTTTCAAAAGCAGCACTTGGGTTTATTACAGGAAAAGTCGGCGGCTTTATCCCTAAGGATGAAAAACAAAAGGAGTTTGTCATGAAATCCATAAAAACTCAGGATGTCTACATTCAGGGCGGAACATGGCTTTTCTCGCCTCAGGGAAAGATATTATGGAAGCATATTGATGAATCCCCTGAAAATCACGCAAAGATTGATGATGTTTTAAAGAAAATGGACGAAGTGAAAGCTTAAAAGGCAGTCAATTACTTGGCTGCCTTTCCTTTTGTGATCTCCCATATTTCATGCAAAACCGGCATCTCTTCCATTTCCTTATCCGTTACAAGATCCCATTGAATCCCGATTGGTTTTGGATAGGGCGTATTGGTTTTGATCAGTTCCTTTTCAGTGGCAATCCAGTCGACAGTCAGATCATAAGGATCCCTCGGGATATCTGCCTCTGTCACCTGGGCGCTGTTAACCGTTCCAATCACAGGGATTTCAGGATTCCCCAGTTCCCTGATGATCGCATACTCCCGATCAGCATAACCCTCCCCTTTTCCGACCCGCCGGCCATCCGGGTGAAGCCCCACTGATCCGGCAAAAAACAAATCAATTTCCGGCAATTCTGTGAGGGGAACTTCTTTTCCGTATGAGTGAATATGCTTAAGGCTCGCTGCTTTTCGCTCCTCCCCGGGCGGTACCCATTCCGGCTTTACCATAATAAAGCCTGCTTTCAGCCGTGGAGTTGGAACCAGCAATGTCTTTCCATCTTTCAGAATTTGGGTGCGTACCGGCAGCTGCGGAGAATCAGGATTTACCTTAATGACCTTAGCCTCTTTATACTCAGGCATCGTAAAAACAAATGCAGCCGCTTTTTCAGCTCCTTTGAAATTGGGAATTCTATTTGTTAAAGGAAACGGAAAGCGGCCTAGCTTGTTCTCCTCAAGAAAATTCCATATGTACTCACGTATTTCTTTCTTCGTTTTCATCGTGTTTCACTTCCTTTCTTTCATTTTATCTATTAAAGAAAAAAACTCCAATTTTTTAAATAAACAGGTTTTAACACAAGTAAACGGGGTAAACAAATAATGCAAGGCCAATAACAAAACGGAAGGGACTGGTTGACGATGAAAAGCGTAACAGCGACTTCAAGGTTCGTCATTGGCATTGCAAGAAACCAGGGAGGGTTTGCAGAGCGTTCGAAAGGCACTCTCGTCTATAACCGATATATTTAAAATCGGTTCGGCCCTATGCAAATGGTAATCTCCAGGTTGTCCGTTATTCGGACTTAAAAAAGGTGCAGACCAATCGGTTTGCATCTTTTTTAATGCCATAAA